>DATFJD010000541.1:0-2391 GCA_035269475.1 Halalkalibaculum sp. | reverse complement strand
TGCTTTACCAGGCGTCCTGCTTCATAGGTGGACAACAGGTTATCAATCTCTTCATCAAGATCTTTAAGCAGCTGTTCCAGCTCCTCTTTATTGGCAAATTCGACATCCTCTTCAATAAAGTCGAGCTCCAGCTCTACCATTGCGGTAGCGTCAATGATCTGCTGGCGAAACTCTTTGATATGTTCGCCCAAGCGTCCTTCCAGCTGCTGATGGGCCGCATCCAATGCTTTTTTGCTTTTGGCATGGATCAGGTCGGCAACCGCTTCGGCCTGGCTCAGCTCCATCTTGCCGTTCAGAAAAGCTCTTTGGGTAAACTCACCGGGCTCTGCCGATTTGATATCCAGCTCCAGAATAGTTTCTAATACCTTTTGGGTAACCAGAACTCCGCCGTGGCAGGATATCTCAACAGTTTCCTCACCCGTGTACGACCTAGGCGAATGGAACAGGGTTGCCAGTACCTCATCAATAACTTTCCCGGACTTGTCTTTGATATTGCCAAAGTGTACGGTATGAGAAGCCTGCTTCCGTAGGTCTTTACCATCAAAAGCCCGGTTAACTTTGGCAATGGCATTCTCGCCCGATACACGGATTACCGCTATACCGCCTTCCCCGACCGGAGTAGCAATAGCGGCGATAGGTGCCTTCTGATTGATTTCTGATTCTTTATTCATGAACTGATCGTTCTTTATTGAATTGAAATCAGACATGCGAAGTTTTGAAAAACTTGGCATGTCTCATCTGTTTAATATAAGGTCTTTGCAAGGCACATTGAAGCCCGCCAAATTAAATCCTTAGGCAACTCAGAGGAACGTCATACTGCTGATTTAAATTCAATGCAATACCAGGCTTTAGCGTTTTAGGATGAATTCAAAACCAAGTTGTGATCAATATGCCGGTAGTGAAAACAAAATTTTTCCTTCTATTTACGTTATCGATTCTAATATCAACCCCGCTGATGGCCCAGGAAGCGATTTCCCCTGATCGTCCGGGCTTAGGCGACGGTTCCTATGTACTAGAACCCAGGGTTACCTATGTTGAGAGCGGGGTGGAATATTTCAACGTTGACAACCTGGATCAATTCAGCCTTGGTCAGATAGTATTTCGCCATGGCCTGACACAGGGCATAGAGCTGAGAATGCTGCTAAATTCATTCGTAGTGCAAAGCTTTCCATCTACAACCTTAACCGGAGTCCCGGATCCGGGAGTCGGACTGAAATTTAAACTATATGACAAGCTTGGCAGCAATTTACGACTATCCGGTTTAACATCGCTTTCCATACCGGTTGGGTCGACCGATTTCACAACTGACGAATGGATACCTTCTGTTGCTCTTTTAGCTGATTTTAGCTTAACAGGCTATGCCACCTTATCGGGCAACCTCGGCTATACGTTTGAAGCCGGGCCGTTCCCCGAAGTCTGGAAAGTAACAATTACACCCGGGTACGCTTTGCCGGGAGACTCCAACATCGGTATCTACGGAGGGTATGCAGGATTCTATAGCGAGGGTGTCGACGAACATTTTATCGAAACCGGGCTGACCAAGCATGTAAAGTCTTTTCTCCAACTTGATATAAATGCCGGCCTGGATGTTGAGAGCTTAGGTGTATTTGTCGGTGGCGGCCTGGCTCTAAAGCTTTAGAATAAATTGTTACCCACCCTGGCAGGGTGGGTATAGAAAAGAAGGTTTCGTGATAGAACTACATAGTTATTTATTCTACATCGCCCATCAATTTTTTCACGCCGGGGCTTGCGAGCAGTGCCACAATTCCACCGCCTCCGACAAACAGGGCAACGCTCCAGAAAAGATTAGTCGGTGCAAGCGTTTCAAGCTGTCCCGCCATGATTCCTGCAAAAAGGTTGCCTAAAGCAGCGGCAACAAACCAGATTCCCATCATCTGACTGACCCGGCTTTTGGGTGCCAGCTTGGTCATGGATGAAAGTCCTACAGGCGAAAGTGCAAGTTCACCGCAGGTGTGCAGAAAATAGGTAACCACGAGCCATGCAGGAGTTACCGGATTTGCTGCAGTCGCATTGGCAGCTCCCCAAGAGAGTACAAAAAATCCCGCAGCAAGGCCTAAAAGACCAAGCCCAAATTTTACCGGTATGGATGGATTTGCATTCCTATTTGCCAGCCAGGTCCAAAACCAGCCGAAGATCGGTGCAAAGATCACAATGAAAAATGGATTTATAAGCTGAAGCGTACTTGCCGGAATTTCAGTGCCAAGCATAGTCCTGTCAGTCAAATCTTTGGCAAAAAGATTCAGGGATGAACCGGCCTGTTCAAAACCGCTCCAGAAGATGGCGGCAAGAATAAAGAGCCAGAATATAACACCCAGCTTTTTCTTCTCTTCGGTATTATGTCCGCCAAAGAAAATGATATAGGCAAAAAAA
>DATFJD010000540.1:0-5590 GCA_035269475.1 Halalkalibaculum sp. | reverse complement strand
CTGCGCATCAGCTGATAAGGCAACAATCAAGATAATAAAAAGGGTATTTATCATTCTTTTCATTGGCTCGGAATTTAAATTTGTGATCAGGCATATATGAGACCTATATAGTGTATTAGCACGTGATAAGGCAAGCCTATTATGGTAGGAGAACAAAAAATGTGTTGAAAAGCGAAACCGTGGGGTAAGCAAAACAAACTGTAATTTGCTTTACTATAGCTACCAGGGAAATGGCAGGTAGCCATTAACATAACAGGCCTCCAAGGTTCCCGAACCTTGGAGGCCTGCCGAGAGCCACGAGCTAAAAGTCACGATGGGCTAACAATCTTCGCTTAAACCGGCAGCTTCATCGCTGAAGGAATAACATTTTCATATATCTCACCAAGCTCATTGACCTTCAGAGATACCAGGTCGCTGATAACCAGCTCTTCGCCCCCTGCGGTACCGATTCTGTAAACGGGGATTCCGGCATCAGAAAAGTGTTCCTTTAAGGCATCCTGCCCATCTTCGGCACAGGTTACTACCACACCGGATTGGGCTTCGCTGTAGAGTACTTCGTGCATGTTCGAACCAAATGCGGTTATATCAATATCGGCACCGATACCGGAAAAAATTGCTTTTTCCGCCAGCGCTACGGCCAAGCCGCCGTCAGACAGGTCATGCGCAGAGTTGATCAGCCCTTTATGGATGCTATCCAGAAGAGCGTTTTGCAGGGCAGACTCAAAGTCGAGATCTATTTCAGGAGTATCACCGGTGGTAAGATCAAAAATTGTACTCAGATATTCGGTTCCGCCCAAGCCTGTCCTTTCCGCGCCGATGTAAAAAACGGCGTCGCCTTGCTCTTTGAAACCCGGCGTCATCCTGTGATTTTCAAGATCTTCAATAAGTCCCAGCATGCCGATTACCGGCGTAGGAAACACGGCCGCTTTAGGATTTTCATTATAGAAACTGACATTTCCGCCGGTTACAGGAGTATTGAAAGTCCTGCAAGCCTCACCCATTCCGGCCAGCGCCTCTTTGAAGGTCCAGTACACTTCGGGTTTATAAGGATTTCCGAAATTGAGACAGTTCGTGATAGCCATCGGCTTGGCCCCGCTGCAAACCACATTGCGAGCCGCCTCGGCAACGGCGATCTGTCCGCCCCTTCGAGGATTCAAATAGACATAGCGGCCATTGCAGTCCGTCTTAACCGCCAAGCCTTTGTTGGTGCCTTTGATGCGAATGACACCCGAATCGGATGGGCCCGGAGCATTCACGGTATTGGTCCGTACCATGGTATCGTACTGCTCGTGAACCCACCGCTTTGAAGCAACATTCGGCGAAGCCAGCAGCTTCTTAATAAGTTCATTGTGATCGTCCGGGTGATCTAAAGTCCCGGTATCAAAATTCCGGGTTTCATCCAGGTACCCCGGGCGCTTGGCTTCCCTTTCGTAAACTGGCGCACCGCCACCGAGCACCAGGCTGTCGGCGGGGATATCCGCCTTAACCTCTCCGTCTTTCAAATAAGTCACATTTTCTCCCTCAACGACCTCTCCGATAACAACGGCATTGAGATCCCATTTTTCGTAAATATCAATAAGTTCCTGCTCACGGCCTTTCTCGGCAACGATCAGCATCCGTTCCTGACTTTCGGAAAGCAGCATTTCATAGGCCGTCATACCTTTTTCCCGGGCCGGTACCCTGTCCAGGTCCAGCCGCATGCCGCATTTGCCTTTGGCACTCATCTCGGATGAGGAACAGGATATCCCGGCAGCACCCATATCCTGCATGCCTACGATGCCCCCGTTTTTGATTGCCTCCAGGGAAGCCTCGAGAAGCAGTTTCTCGGTAAAAGGGTCACCGACCTGTACGCTCGGCCGCTTCTCTTCACTCTCTTCACTGATCTCTTCCGAGGCAAAGGTTGCCCCGTGGATACCGTCGCGGCCGGTACTCGAGCCCACAATCAGCACGGGGTTACCGACTCCTTCCGCTATGGCCGATACCGTCTGGCCTTCCTTGACAATGCCGACGCTCATGGCATTGACCAGGGGGTTGCCTTCATACTTCTCATCAAAATAAATTTCTCCGCCAACCACAGGCACACCGAATGAGTTACCGTAATCGGCTATACCCCTCACTACGCCGTCGAGCAGAAACCGGACCCTTTCATTGTCCAGTTTCCCGAAACGAAGCGAATTGAGGCTGGCCACGGGACGAGCCCCCATAGTAAAAATATCGCGATGTATTCCGCCTACGCCGGTTGCGGCTCCCTGGTAAGGTTCAATGGCCGAGGGGTGATTATGGCTTTCAACCTTGAAGGCGCACCCGAGTCCGTCTCCAATATCAACCAATCCCGCATTTTCTTCACCGGCTCCGACCAGCAGCTGGGGACCTTCATTTGGCAGTTTTTTAATTTCCAGGATGGAATTCTTGTAAGAACAGTGTTCGCTCCACATAACCGAGTAGACTCCAAGCTCGGTAAAATTTGGCGTGCGTCCCAGGTACTCTTTTATCTTTTCGAACTCTTCTTCATTGAGACCGTGGTCCTTGGCCAGCTCCAGTGTTACTTCCGGTTCTTGTATTGTTTTTTCCGGCATAGATATATCTGCGTTAGAAAGTTAAAAGTTCAAAGTTGAAACCTTAGATTTCCAGAAATCGGTGTAATTCTTTAAAGTTGTCAAAGACAAAATCGGCTTTGCCGTGCTGCCCCACATCTCCGTTGGAAGTGTACCAGGCAACCTTCCAGCCGAAAGAGGTTCCTCCTATAACATCAGAATTATAAGAGTCACCGACATAAAGAATGTCATCAGCGGCGTAACCTGTCAGTGCTGTGGCATGTTCAAAGATCCTGGGGTCGGGTTTCAGGTGTCCCACATCCTCCGAGATCACAAGCCGGCTTGCATGTGAATAGAGATCAAAACGCTCAAATTTGGCTTTCTGTGTCTCCGAAAAACCATTCGTCAGTATTCCTGTTTCAAAACTTTTGCGAATGGAATGGAAAGCTGCTTCCGCCCCCTGAATCCACTCCCAGTGATTGCGATAAAAGCTCATATATTTAGTGCCGATTTCTGAATAGCGGCTCCCGTCCAGTCCCAGCTCTTCCAGGGTCTGTTCAAAACGGTTTCGCTGCAGCTGCTCCCGCGTAATTTCCCCTTCTCCATATAGCTTCCACTGACGGCTGTTAACCCTGTGATAGGTATCTATGAGATTATCGGGGGAAGTTTGCCGGAAGCAGTCAAAATGTTCATGGATATCACCTAAAGCGCTTTTTTCAGCACTCTTGTGGTCCAGAAGCGTATCATCCAGATCAAAGTAGATAAATTTAGGTTTCGCTTTCATAAGGGGGCTTTTAATTCAAGGGCAAAGATAGGGAACTTCAATCAGATCGGAAAATGGATTTGCCCTTAGATTTCGGTTTTACCTAACCGGTCATTTGCCGGGCCTATTACCTTCATACGGCAGGCAAATAATAATTATTTGATAAATCAAAGGCCCTGTATCCTTTTAATTCTCATTTCGTATATTGAAGCGCTTAGAAAATAATCCATAAACTATTTTCACATATGAATATCAAAACAATTATTGTATTAGGGATCATTGCCCTTCTAGTCATTTTCGGTATCAGCTCTTATAATGGGCTTGTTGAAAAACAGGAAAATGTAAACCAGTCGTGGGCACAGGTTGAGAATCAATACCAACGCCGCTCTGAACTGATACCCAATCTAGTGAATACAGTAAAAGGCGCTGCCGACTTCGAACAGGAAACACTGACGCAGGTCACCGAAGCCCGAAGCAGGGCTACATCCATTCAGGTAACTGCCGAGGATTTAAATGATCCGCAAAAACTGGCGCAGTTCCAGCAGGCCCAAAGCCAGCTATCGGGTGCGTTATCACGCTTACTGGCAACGGTAGAGCGTTATCCTGAGCTAAAGGCTAATCAGAACTTTCTGGATCTGCAGTCGCAGCTTGAAGGTACCGAGAATAGGATTGCCACCGAACGCATGAGGTTTAACCAGGCGGTTCAAACCTATAACACTTCTATCAGAACCTTCCCGCGCAACCTGTTCGCGGGTATTTTCGGTTTTGATGACAAAGCCTATTTTGAGGCTGATGAAGGAGCTCAGGAAGCGCCTGAAGTAAACTTTGATTAAGCATCACATTCCGAATCACAAATAACAAACAAATTCAGAATTCAAATATCATATTTATTTAAGGTGCTGTTTCAATCATTTAATCTTGAAACATTCTTATTTGTTTGAAATTTGAACTATGCAATTTGGAAATTCTAAATCATGTCAACCAACGGTTTTCTTACAGATAAACAGGAAAAAGGAATCATTAAAGCGATTGCCGAAGCTGAGAATAAGACTTCGGGAGAAGTTCGAGTGCATATCGAACATAAAAGCAACAGGGATCCCCTGGAACGTGCCGCACGCATCTTTCATGAGCTGGGAATGGATGAAACAGAGCTGCAGAACGGTGTGCTCATCTACATCGCAACCGAAGATCACAAAGCTGCCGTCTATGCCGGCAAAGGCATTCACACCCAGGTAGAAGAGGGATTCTGGAATGACGTCTTGAATATCCTGCTCGAACATTTCAAAAAACAGGAGTATGAAATTGGAATCGTGGAAGCCGTGAAAAAGGTCGGTATCAAACTTAAAGAACTATATCCCTATCAAAGCGATGACGTTAATGAACTTACCGACGAAATCAGCTATCACAAAAATGATGAGGAGTAGTATTATTGAAAAACGTGGCGCCCATACGGCATCCGAGAAGCGACCAGTCCCCGAACAAGAGAAATCCATTTTTTCATTTTCAAATGTTGTTATGCCTATACCTGAGATGACTTTAACTCGTGCCCTTAAACGGTATCTGTCGGTATTAGTATTCATTCTCATTCCCTTTGCCCTGTTTGCGCAGGACTTCCCTTCCGAACCGCGGGGCATGGTCAGCGATTTTGCCAATGTCTTCTCATCAGCTGAACAGCAGCGATTAGAGACCAAACTCCGCAATTACCGTGATTCCACAACCAACGTCATTGCCGTTGCAACCCTTCCCGATTTGAAAGGATACGACATCCAGCAGGTTGGCACGCAACTTTTTAACGAGTGGCGTATGTGGCACGAAGAGCGCTATAACGGCTTGTTGCTGCTCATTGCTCCCAATGAAAGGAAGATTAGAATAGAGGTTGGCTATGGCCTTGAAGGAGCTGTCACCGATGCGATGTCAAGCCGCATTATTCGCCAGGTTATCACCCCGGAGTTTCGAAATGGCAATTTTTATGCCGGAATTGATAAGGCTACTTCCATTATGATCGATCTTGCGGAGGGAGAGTTTGAAGGAAGCTTGCCGGAGAGCGGAAGCTCCGGTGAGGACGACTTTGTATCTACCATCATTTTCATACTCTTCATCGTCTACGTCATCTATTCCATTTTCCGCAGAGGCGGTGGCGGCCGTGGCCGACGTAGAAGAACGTTGGGTTCCGGCGGTTTCATATGGGTCGGCGGGGGAAGTTCCGGCGGATTTAGCGGAGGCGGCGGTGGCGGCTTCGGAGGCTTCAGCGGTGGCGGAGGCTTCGGTTCCGGTGGCGGCGGCGCCAGCGGCG
>DATFJD010000539.1:0-2143 GCA_035269475.1 Halalkalibaculum sp. | reverse complement strand
AGTATGAGGTACTGAACCCTGAAGGCCAATTTTGCGCTCAGATAAGCCAGTACAAAAAGAAGGCCGAATACCACTATATCTACAATGATCGCATAGTGATCCGGAAAAATGTACAGACAGCCTTCCCTGAAGCCGAATATGTACATGGTGATGGCAAAAGTTTGTGCCAGATAGAGCGGTACGCCCACACTCCCGCCCACCTCTAGACCCAGCGACTGGGAAATGATGGAATAGGCACCACCTGCCTTTATTCGGATGTTGGTGGTAATGCACGACATAGAAAGGGCGGTAAATGTAACGATAAGGAAGGCCACAGATATGATAAGCCAACCGCCCAGAAGTCCGGCGTTGCCGATAACCCAGCCCTGCCTCAGAAACAGTATTACCCCCAGGATGGTCAGCAGCGTCGGAACAAAAACACCACCGAAGGTACCGTACTTATTTTGCACGGTTGACTCCCTCTCATCAACCTGATCCTGTAATGTACCCTTACCCTCTTCAGTCATATTCATAGACTTTAGCTTGCAGTTAGAGCTTATGTCAATGTAGCAAGCGGGAATTTCTTTTCATAATCAGGAGCCGCGAATTCGAGATCAGCGGCCGTGCCGGCAGGCAGTATTGAACCCACTCCATTATCGGATAATGGAACTGCCCGGGCTGCAGATGCTTTATGATCTATGTAGGTTTCCAATACAAATTTCAATAGTTTAGGCACATGCGACAAATTGTAAATACCGCCAACGGAAGCTATGATGTATTAAAGGTGCAAGAGGTGCCTGACCTGGTGCCAAAGAAAGATGAGCTGGTGATCAACGTGAAAGCCGCCGGACTCAACTTCGCCGATATCCTCGCACGAAAAGGTCAGTACCCTGACGGCCCTTCCAAGCCTTGCGTTATGGGCTATGAAGTTTCGGGAATCGTTGATTCGGTGGGCGATAAAATTGATAAGAGCTGGGTAGGAAAAGAAGTAATTGCCATGTGCCGTTTCCGGGGCCAGGCCGAACAAGTTTGCATCAAGGAGAGGCAGGCCTATGAAAAACCTCAAAATCTTTCATTTGAAGAAGCCGCTGCCATACCGGTCAATTACCTGACCGCCTGGGTACTGCTTGTGGTCATGGGCAGCCTGCAGAAAAACGAATCCGTTCTTATCCATAATGTCGGCGGGGGCGTCGGTATTGCCGCGCTGGATATCGCAAAGCACATCGGTGCCGAGGCCTACGGCACTGCCAGCCATCGAAAGCACCATTTTCTTAACGAGCGCGGACTGGAGTTCGCCATCGACTACCGTTCCAAGGACTGGCTGGATGAGATCATGAAACTCACTGACGGCCGCGGCGTAGATCTGATCACAGATCCGCTGGGCGGCAAGGAGTGGAAACGAAGTTATAAAGCTTTAAGAGCCACCGGACGGCTGGGCATGTTCGGCATATCCACGGCCAGCGGCGGACCCGAATCGGGACTTAAAAGTTACTGGAATATGCTGAAAACGGTGGTACAGATGCCCTTCTACCATCCGCTCTCTCTGATTAACAAAAACCGTGGTGTATTCGGCGTCAACCTCGGCCACATCTGGCATGAACCCGAAAAGGCAGCTTTGTGGACGAAAGAAATTTTGAATGGCGTGGAAGAAGGATGGATCAATCCCTATGTCGATACCACGTTTACTTTTGAGGAAGCCGGCGAAGCCCATCGCTATATCGAGGAGAGAAAAAATATCGGCAAAGTTATTCTGGTGCCATAGTTTTAGCCACAGATTGGCACTGATTTTTTGAATAAGTCTGGTAACAGGCTGTTGCAAGCGTCCACGCTTGCAATAATAGAGGCATCATTCATAAAATATGCTCCTTCAAACCCACCCCGGTTTCTGATGAATCAGAAACCTACCCCTCCCAAGAGGGGACTTTCTCGCTGTTTCTTTTTTTAACAGTTATTTTAGAATTAACGCTATAAAATTCACCTCCATAATGAGGAATCATCAAGCAGCAAACGGGTAAATATTAAGTCCCCTTCCGCCAGCAGACGAAAAGATTAAGACCGAGTTTATAAAGGCCGATAATCGGGCTCACCCACTGTCCACTCCCAAGATGGGAATTATTTGTGCCTGTGACTTCAATTCTTGTATTAAAGAAAGTCCCCTCCCCGG
>DATFJD010000538.1:0-7050 GCA_035269475.1 Halalkalibaculum sp. | reverse complement strand
AGCCTCCTCGCCAATTGATACGGCCTCATCTAAATCATTCATATAAGACTGCTTAACCGAGTCAGGCAAATCTTTTGAGATGGTACCGGCCCCTCCGTGCAGTACAATAGCCCAGTCTTTTTTAGTGGTATCCTGTTCAGTTCCGTTCTGTTGAGCACACCCGATGAGCAGAAAGGCTGCCAATAAACTTGTTAATGATCTTTTAAAAAATCCCATAGTCATACCTGTTTCGGTTAATGGTTTGATAGACGGATCATTATAACCACCAGCTTCAGTTTTTCAAATTACTGATACAACATTTAACTAATTGCCTAAATCCGGCACATTTAGCCCTGAAAGACTCAATCCTCTTTTCTTCAGGCGGAAATATAATCTCTCAGCTAAATGCAATGTAAGGAAAGGACCCTTCGGCAGTCATACAGGTATGCCAAACAATCACTCTCTCACATACCGCTACCGGTTTCCTTTTGCGAAATATCCCGCTGTTCGCATTGCACTTTTGATGATATCAGGTATACTGCTTTCAGATTATCTTGCCCTTGTAAGCTATGTATGGGCTTTATTGCTGGTTCTTTTACTCGTACTGTTATTAACGGTGAACCTTTTATTTGCCCGCCTCTTCACTTTCCAACTGTATCATTTTTCAGTTTTCTGTTACCTGATTGCGCTTTTACTCTTTGGCGCCTACCGGCACTCGCTTCAGGCAAGCCGGGCTGAACCCTTTTCCAAGCTATTTCTGGACACCCTTATTTGGGAGAAAGCTTCCTTCAAAGGGGAAATTCAGGAAGTACGGAAAACGAGTTCAGGCAGTTACCAGCTGGATATTGTCATAGATACAACCCTTAGCCCGGACTCCAATCGCATGGTAGATCGTTATAAAATGCGTGCCGTTTTGAAGGCCGGACATTATTCAGTGTATGACAAACACATAGAGCCGGGCAGCCGCATCTTCTTTTCAGCGACTGTCTTTCCACTCTCAGAAAAGCGAAACCCACATGAATTTGACTATAAAAAGTACCTTCATTCACAAGATATAAATGTACAGGTCGGTATCGACACCCTCTATAGTGTTAAGGCAGGCACTAATTTATTCAGCTGGAATCAGCTTAGGCGGTCTGCCCTTCAAATTATTGACTCTAATTTCAGCCCGGAAACAGCCCCGGTGGCAAAAGCACTTTTAATAGGCTACAAGAATGAGCTTAGCAAGGAGGAGAAAACAGCTTTTTCGAGGGCAGGCCTGTCCCATATTATGGCCGTCTCCGGGCTTCATGTCGGATTTCTTTTGGCCCCATTCTGGATTTTCATTCCTTTCTTCTGGACCTACAGATACGGCAGGCAAGCCGGGCTGCTGATTCTTATTATGATTCTATTTTACTATGCGGGACTCACCGGTTTTTCAGCCTCAGTTACGCGCGCTTCCATCACGGGTGGATTTATTATCTACGCTCGACTCTTTAACAAAATGAGGGATTCCATCAATCTCACTGCCCTGGCGGCTATCATCATAATTTTGATTGATCCCCGTGCCATTTTCGAGATTGGCTTTCAGCTCTCTTTCTCCGCGGTGTATATTATACTGCTGGCACTACCCACAATAGCCGGGGCGTTGCCTACTCGCCTGCGTTACAGCAGGCTTGGGCCTTTGGTGAGTATCATACTGGTTTCAGTTGTTGTGCAGGCAGGCCTCTTTCCTATTCTCAGCTATTATTTCGGTGAGTTCTCGCTTATCGGTCCGGTGGCAAATGCCTTCGTCGTACCGTTTCTGGGAATCATTCTTCCCTATGCCCTTTTTACACTTTTGATTACGACCTTTGCACCTCCGGTAGGATTTTACCTGAACCTCCCATGTGAATATTTTCTACAGGGCCTAAACATATTTGTCACCACTTTAGCCTCATGGGAAGGCAGCTGGATTCAGGTGCCCTCCCCCGGTATTCTGTTATTCCTGACCTGGGGAACAGCGGTATTTTTGATCTCATCTATACGAATCCCAAGAATTCGTTGGAAACTGATGATCACGTTACTTTCGCTTGTTCTTGTGCAGCAAGTATTGGCCACGGTCAGATATTTCCAAAGGCCTAATCTGCAGGTAACTATACTGGACGTCGGCCAGGGAGATGCCGCAGTAATTAAAACACCAATTGGGAAGAATATACTTATAGATGCCGGGCGATGGACTCCGGGTTTTAACAGCGGCCGCTACACCTTACTGCCGCACCTTAGAGCCGAAGGAGTAACTAAACTTGACGCTGTATTTTTATCTCATCCCCATGCAGACCACATAGGAGGAATAATAGAACTTATTCAAAATATTCCGATTGGCACGATTTATAACTCAGGGTTTCATTACGATTCGAACCTATACAAAAATTACCTTGCATTGGCCTCCCGGAAGAATATACCGGTCGTTTCTCTTTCGGCGGGTATGCTGTTTACATCGGATCCTTCTATGAGAATATTAATATACGGTCCCGAAAACGGTGCGGATGATGCCGATCCGAATGAGCGCTCCATAATCCTTGAGCTGATTTACGGTTCTACAGAGTTTCTGTTCATGGGTGATGCCGGGCACCGGCAGGAAATGCGTCTACTAGAAAACTATGGAGATTTTATAGAAACCGACTTTCTCAAGGTTGGCCATCATGGCAGTAAAACCAGTTCTTCAGCAGGTTTTCTGAAGAGAGCCGGCCCGGATATTTCTGTGGTCTCCCTGGATAAGGCCAATAAGTTCAGGCATCCCCATAGAGAAGCCGTGAGCAGGCTACTGAAGTCAAATACCTCAATCCATTATACCGCTTTTGAAGGCGCCCTGGTTTTCACCTCAGATGGCAGCAGCATCAGACGAACATACTGGAAATAGCGGTCTGACGTTGTACCAGGCAATAAATGAGCTGATAAAGGCAAAATTGTATCATTTAGGATGAAGCTGTAACTTTTCGTGCATTCAATAACTATATCTATTTATGGCAAAGTACTCGCATTCATGGCTTAATGAACGTGGACAGCTCCTACTACTGGGAGGCGGTATAGCAGGCCTGCTTTTTTTGATGTACCTGCTCGAACACCTGATCAACCCGCTGGGCTATGCACTTCTTATAGGTATCGTTCTATATCCCATACGGCAGCAGCCTGTAGCCCGTGCCCTACTCTACGCCACCTCATTTGCCGCGGGACTCTGGCTGGTATATGATTCCGGGCACCTGTTGATTCCCTTTGTACTCGCTTACATAATCGCATTTATCATTAACCCCGTAGTTGAGGAGCTGGAGATCAGAAAAATACCTCGCGGACTGGTAGCGGGGCTTTTCACTGTAGTCAGCCTTGGCTTACTTGCCATTGCGCTCTTTTTTGCAGTACCCGCAGTGCTGGAACAGCTGACACGAATGGGTAATCTGATCAACGAGGTAGCCAAGGATACAGGAGGCTGGATAGAAAGCTCTGGCATTCTTGCACTTGCTGAGCGGGTTGGCTTTGAATCGACTGAAATAAAAGCCCAGTTATCAAGTCAGCTTGAAATATTGATAAACAATTTTTACTCCAGCCTGACGGACTTCTCTGCCACTTATGTTACCGGAATTGGCAGCATGGTTGCCATCTTATTTCTCGTCATTCTAATGCCTTTTTTATGCTTTTTTATGATACGCGACTACGAAAAGATCGGTATTTTTGTTCGTTCGCTCATAACACCCAGTGATGTATCTACCGACTATACTACCCAGATAAGCCGGATTGTAGGCGCTTACCTGAGGGGACAGTTTATCGTAGTGGTGATTAGCGCTATCAACCTGAGTATAGGTTTTTACCTCGTCGGGGTACCCTATGCTTTGGTTTTGGGTATTTTTGCAGGCATCACCAATTTTATTCCCACCTTCGGACTCTGGTTCAGCATAACGGTGACAACTATCGTGGGCGCTACTCTCGGGGAACCCTGGTACATTTATCTGCCGGGTATTTATATTGTTTTTGCCATTGAGCAAGTACTGGAGTCCGGGTTTATCGTACCGAGGGTCGTCGGCCAGCATGTAGGTTTACACCCTCTGCTGGTAATGCTATCTTTACTGTTATTCGGATTCATGTTCGGCTTCCTGGGATTACTCATAGCCGTACCTTCAGCCGCGTTGATATCCGTTTTTTATGAACAATACAAGGAAACCAAGAAAATATCATTCCTCAGTGGAAGCGAGCTGGACTCCTTTATCCAGCAGTTCGACCGTGAATCACAAAAACAAAAGAAGAAGAAAGAGAAGGAACAGAAAGAAAAAGAATTGGAATCTGCCGGTTAATCTTTTTACTTACCGTCTATATTTGAACATAATCCCGACCCACTCTCCATTTTATGAGCAAGAAGGAACGACAGAGCTTTGAAGAGGCTTTATCAAGGTTAGAAGAAATTGTGAACGAGCTTGAAGACGAATCCATATCGCTGGAAGATACCATCCGGCTTTATGAAGAGGGAATTAAGCTTTCGAAAAAATGTACTGAAACACTTGAACAGGCGGAGTTGCGTATTGAAAAAGTAAATGAGCAACACGCTGATAATGAAGACCGTTGAACTATGGATATGGAGTTCGATAAAGTAAAACCCGGACCGCTGCTTGCCAACATCAATTCTCCAGCAGACCTGAAAAAACTGCAGCCTGAACAGCTTGTAGAAGTCTGTGATGAACTAAGAGACTATATAATTGAAACGGTCTCGATTCACGGCGGGCATTTCGGAGCCAGCCTGGGCGTAGTTGAAATGACCGTTGCGCTGCATTATGTATTTGACACCCCGGATGATTTACTGGTTTGGGATGTAGGGCACCAGGCCTACGGCCATAAAATTTTGACAGGTCGCAGGGAAAATTTCCATACCAACCGAAAGTATGGCGGACTATCCGGATTCCCCAAGAGAAGCGAAAGCGAGTACGACACCTTTGGAGTAGGACACTCAAGCACTTCCATTTCCGCCGCACTTGGCATGGCTGTCTCCAGGGATTTAAGTGATGAGGACAAACAGGTAGTGGCTGTAATCGGTGACGGAGCCATGACTGCCGGATTAGCTTTTGAAGCGATGAATAACGCCGGGGCCATGAATTCCGATTTACTGGTCATTTTGAATGACAATTGCATGTCTATTGATCCGAATGTCGGCGCCCTCAAAGAATATTTAACCGATATTACCACCAGCAAGACCTTCAACAAGGTTCGCGACGAGATTTATGATATGCTGGGCCATTTCAAGTCAGCCGGTGATAAAATGAGAAAAGTGGCCTCCCGGCTTGAAAAAGCCATTACGACAGCTATTACACCGGGCGGATTATTCCAGGCCTTAGGCTTTAAGTATTATGGGCCGGTAGACGGGCATAATGTCGATACCATGCGCAAACACCTCGAAGACCTTAAAGATATTCCCGGGCCCAAGCTTCTTCACGCCGTTACAGTAAAAGGGAAAGGTTTTGCCCCTGCCGAAAGAGAACAAACCAAATGGCATGCGCAAAGCAGTCCCTTTGACAAGATAACCGGCAAGTCACTGGCACCGGAGAAAAAAGGTCCCAAAATACCGCGCTACCAGCACATTTTCGGCGATGCGATCGTAGAACTGGCTGAAGAGGATGAACGCATCGTGGGTATCACACCTGCCATGCCCAGCGGCTCCAGCTTATGGCCCCTGATGGACAACTTCCCGGAACGGGCTTTTGATGTAGGCATTGCCGAGCAGCACTCCATTACTTTTGCCGCCGGACTTGCAGCGGAAGGGAAAAAGCCCTTTGCCGCTATTTACTCCTCTTTTTTACAAAGGGCTTATGACCAGGTTATCCACGACGTAGCTATTCAAAATCTTCCGGTCGTGTTTTGTATAGACCGGGCCGGTGTTGCGGGTGCTGACGGCCCCACTCACCACGGACTTTATGATATCTCCTACCTCCGTGCCGTGCCAAATATGATTATCTCCTCGCCCATGAATGAACAGGAGTTGAGGGATATGATGTATACTGCCTCAAAATATGAAGAAGCAGCCTGGGCCATTCGCTATCCAAGAGGTGAAGCTACGGGTATGGACTTTAGAAAAGAGTTTCAATCGCTTGACATCGGCAAAGGAGAATGCATCAGGGAAGGAGAAGATGTTGCCGTTCTCAGTTTTGGACCCATGGGCAACTATGTCATTGAGGCCCTGGATGAACTGGAAGAAGAAGGTATTAATGCCGGCCATTTCAACATGCGTTTCGCAAAGCCGCTGGATACCGAACTTATCAAACAGGTTAGCCAGACTTACCGTCATATCATTACGATTGAAGACGGCACCAAACTGGGCGGATTTGGTGGTGCCATAGCCGAATTCCTGGCTGACAAGCCCTACCATATACCGGTATCCATCATGGGCGTACCTGACCGCATCGTAGAACACGGAACCCAGCGGCAGCTGCACGATGAGGTTGGAATCGGTCCGGACGGTATCAAACAACAGGTTCGCGAGGCCTTGAAAACGCACTCTCTCAACGCGTAAATGCTTCGAATACAGAACTCAGGGCATTTATAAACCCATTAGAGTAACAATGTAATTCTCTGGCACACCTCAAAGGTTACGAAACCTTGGAGGTTTGGTATTCTATGTTAAGGGAATTTCGTATCAACCGGTTCAAATGATGCGTCCCTGCGTATGGCCGTTTCAAGTTTTGCCCGGTACTCCTCTGCAGGAATTTCAATGCACCCGAATTGCGCAAGATGTTCGCTCCAAAATTGGGTATCCCACAGTTCAAAATTCCCCTGTACCAGGGCTTTATGAGTCCAGTATAAAGCAACTTTAGATGCCTCTTTTGCCGTGCCGAACATGGACTCTCCAAAAAAAGCCGCACCCAGCGAAACACCATACTGCCCGCCTACCAGCTCCCACTCTTGATCGTAAACGCTCACAGAATGGCCATGTCCCAGTTCATGTAAATTACAGTAAGAATCGATTATCTCATCGGATATCCATGTGGAGTTGCGATCGGCACAGGCCTTCATCACCCGTCGAAATGCATGATCGAATTTTATATGGTAGTGATGATTGCGAATAATGCGGCGAAC
>DATFJD010000537.1:0-7804 GCA_035269475.1 Halalkalibaculum sp. | reverse complement strand
AGGCCTGGCCATCGTATCACTCTTCATTTACAGCTTTTTCCTGATGGATGTACGTTCTACCCTGAACGTGGAACAGGAGAAACTCACCATCAGCACCGTTCAGGAAGATTCTTTCCAGGAATTTATACAGGTAACCGGTACGGTGCAGCCTATACAGACTATTTTCCTGGATGCCATTGAAGGCGGAGTGGTACAGGAAGTCTATCGCGAGTCGGGCACCATGGTGGAACAGGGTGATACTATTTTAACGCTCTCCAATTCCGGACTTCAGCTGAACGTATTAAACCGTGAAGCCCAGCTGTATGACCAGATCAACAATGTGCGAAACTCAAGATTGAATCTTGAGCAGAACACCCTGCAGCTGCAGGAACAGCTGGCCAATGCAAAGTCCCAAAAGGATATTTTGGAGTCACAATTTCACCGCCAAAAGCAACTGGTAGAAAAGAATTTGATTTCACAGCAGGATTTTGAGGAGACGAAAGAAAACTTTGAATACCAGAAAAGACGCTATGAACTAACCTATGAATCTTACAAAAAAGATTCTGTGCAGACTATCACCCAGCTGCAACAGCTCAACGATTCGGAAGACCGCATGTACCGCAGCCTGAATGCCGTTCAGAGCATACTCGACAACCTGGTGGTTTCGGCTCCTACTTCCGGACAGCTAAGCACTATTGAACTGAACCAGGGGCAGTCTATCTCGCAGGGCGAGCGTATCGGACAGGTAGATATACTGGATAGCTATAAAATCAGGGTGGGCATTGATGAGTATCATTTATCCCGGATTTCTACCGGCTTAAGCGGGTCGTTTGATTTTAACGGGGCAACCCATGAATTGGTGATAACCAAGATTTATCCCGTAGTAAACAACGGTCAGTTTGAGGTGGATATGGAATTTATCAATGAACCGCCATCGGGATTGACTCGTGGGCAGACGACTAGAATTCGATTGGAGCTGGGAGAATCATCGAATGCCATACTGCTTGCGCGGGGCGGATTTTACCAGACCTCGGGAGGAAATTGGGTATTTAAAGTCACTGAAAACGGAGATCGAGCTGTGAAGCAGCCGATTCGACTCGGCAGGCAAAATCCGGAATACTTTGAAGTGCTCTCCGGTCTGCAGCCCGGCGACAAAGTGATAACCTCCAGCTACGATACCTTCGGTGACAATGAAGTTTTGAATTTGGAGTAAATTGTATGTGGTCAGTAGTTAGTTGTGATAGCTTAATAGCTGACAGCAAATAACAGACCTACTAACTTTGACCAATTGAATTTAGATAAGCATTTAATCTTGGTGCTAATTCAGAAATGAGTGGAGAAAGATAATGGATTTGATCTTCAGTAAGAAGGTTTCTTTTATAGGCTCTTTTGAGCCAGTGTTTGGTTTCATAAAGAGATGCTCGGGCTATACGCACGAAGCGGCGGTTATCTTTGTAAGTACCTCGACCCGTACCTTCGGCAATGTTAGCTCCGATACTATCCGCAGATCGAACGAGTTGATTCCCGACCGTATTTTGGGAAAAGTAATTCCAGTTAATAACAATATTCCAAATTTGATCAGAGAGTTCTTCCGAGATCTGATAAACTTCCAAAGTTTCAAAATTACTTTTAGCCATATTGATACAGAAATATTAGTAAGGAGTACAACTAACCACACGCCACTGACAATAAACAGTTTTAAGTATGACCGCTGAGTAGGATACTACTTACAAAAATTTTAAAATCGACCATCAACCAACACAACGCATCATGATTAAAACCAAGAACCTTAAGAAGATATACACCACTGAAGAGGTGGAAACGACGGCTCTTAATAATGTGAACCTTGAAATTAATGCGGGCGAGTTTTGCGCCATTATGGGTCCTTCAGGATGTGGGAAGTCGACCTTGTTGAATATCATGGGCCTGCTGGATAATCCCACCGAAGGAGAGTACCACTTTCTGGGTCACGAAGTATCCGATAATTCAGAGCGGGAGCGCGCCCAGCTTCGCAAAGGCAATATCGGCTTTATCTTCCAGAGCTTTAACCTGATTGACGAGCTCACTGTGTTTGAAAACGTCGAACTGCCGCTGCTGTACCTGGGTGCTTCTTCGGACGAGCGCAAGGAGAAGGCCGAAGCCGCCCTGGAGCGCATGAGCATGATGCACCGCCGCAACCACTTTCCGCAGCAGCTATCCGGCGGTCAGCAGCAGCGCGTGGCTATCGCCCGTGCCGTCGTGGCCAATGCCAAGCTGATCCTTGCCGATGAGCCGACCGGTAACCTCGATTCGGATCACGGCGATGAAGTGATGAAGCTGCTGGCCGAGCTCAATGAAGCGGGCACGACCATTGTGATGGTGACCCACTCCCCGCACGATGCCGACTATGCCCGGCGCGTCATTCACCTGTTCGACGGACACGTAGTTACCGAAAACATGCAGGAAGGATTTCATGTGTAGCAGTTATCAGTGAACAGTGTGTCAGTGAGCAGTGAGCAGGGCGTGAGTATATAATTGAGAGTAGGGCATTTGTACCAACAAAAATATTGAGCCTCGTCAATCGCTCTGCGGTTGACGGTTCATAGGACGCTCTGCGTCCATTCATTGTGTCAATTAAGAATTAGGGGTTGAAGTTGAGATCAAATACAGAAATTAGCAGGCTCTGCCAACTGCTCATTGTTAATTGTTAACTGTTAATTGATTCCATGCTAAAAAACTATCTTAAGATTTCATTTCGGAAGCTTTGGAAAGAAAAAGGGTATGCATTTCTTAATATTTTTGGATTAGCCGTTGGTATAACCGTCTCGCTATTAATCGGCCTGTACATCTTTGATGAACTGGGATATGACTCATTTTTTAAACAGTCCGACCAAATTTACCGTGTTCAGTTTGAACATGAATTCGGCGGCAAGGTAGAGATGGAGTCGACTATTCCTGAGATGATTGGCCCTAATCTCAGTGACAGCTATCCCGAGGTCGAAAAGGCAGTCAGAATCACGGGGCCGTATGATAATTCATTAATTGAAATTGAGGGCAAGCAGTTTTACCAAAGTGGATTTATCTCTGCCGACTCTTCTTTTTTCGATCTGTTTACTTATGAAGCTCTTCATGGAAATCTTGAAACGGCTCTTTATCAACCGGGCTCGCTTGTTCTGACCGAGTCCTTGGCAGAAAAGATTTTTGGTACAACAGATGTGGTGGGTAATAGGCTTACGTTGAGAAACAGTGAGCATACCATTACCGCAGTTATAGTGGATGTTCCCCATAACACACACCTGCAATTCAGCATGGTGGGTTATAGGGAGAGTTCGGGCAGGAAGGCATGGAATTACCGTTCCGCCGATACGTATATCCTTCTGAAGGATCAGGCATCGGTAGATCAGCTCCAAGAAAAGATGCCTTCTTTTATTGAGCAATATGCCTACAGAAGTGCCGGGCAGGGTTTGGAAAAGGCTGATGCCGGCAATTATAACCTGTATTTTCAGGAATTAACCGATATTCATCTAAATCCTCAGGGTTTTGGTACTCAGCAGAAAGCCGGCCCCTGGCAGTACCTGTATATCTTAGCCTGTGTTGCCATTTTGATATTAGCCATTGCTTGCATCAATTATACGAATATCTCTACGGCCCGATCGGCTCAGCAGGCGAGGGAGGTAGGTGTGCGAAAAACGGTGGGAGCAAATCGGGAACAGCTTATCTCCCGTTTTCTGACAGAATCCATTCTTTCAAGCAGTTTGGCAACTCTATTAGCTATATTCATGCTGGAAGCAGTGCTGCCTTATTTTAACAACTTCGTTGGCAAAGAGTTACAGCTGTTCGGTTTTGAGCATGGTGTTGTAGTCTTCATAGGTCTCATTGCGCTTGTTCTTCTGGTGGGAATATTAAGCGGTGGTTATGGTGCACTCGTAATATCATCATTCCGGCCTGCAACCGTGTTGAAAGGGTCTATGCTGGCTGGAATTTACTCGGGCTCGGGATTTCGAAAAGCACTGGTAACGATACAGTTTACGGCCTCCGTAGGACTTATTTTAATTACAGTACTGATCTACCAGCAGATGGATTATGTGCGGGAAAACCGGCTCAATCAGAATGATGAACAGATTGTAGTTCTGGAAAATTACAGGCAGCTGACCGATCAGTACGGTCCATTTCGCCAACAGCTGATGAGTTATTCTGAAGTTGAACTTGTTTCAACCGGCCAGAAGCCGGGTACCATATCATCACGAATGGTTATTCAAGATTCTACGGGAAATAGAACTGAAATTTTAAATGCCAATGTGGGATACGGATATAGCGAAATATTGGGTCTGGATGTGCTGAGCGGCAGGTCTTTTTCTCCTGACTTTCCTGACTCTAATGCATTTATTGTGAATCAGTCAGCTGCAGAAGAGTGGCTGGGAGTGGAGCAGGCCTCGGGGCAAGAAACGCAAGGGACCTACGGCAGGTTGGTGGGGATCGTAGAAGATTTCCATATGCTGCCGCTTTATGAACCCATTCAGCCAATGATCATGAGGTTTGATGAGAAAGCGCAACGCCACATCCTGGTCAAACTGAAAGGAGGGCAGATTGCAAGCGGTCTGGACAGGATTCATCAAGCCTGGACCGAGTTTGTGCCTTCAAGTCCGCCGCTTTATTCTTTTCTGGATGATGAGCTAGACAAAGCCTACCGGTCAGAGCTGAGAATGGCAAACATTTTCGGTGGTTTTTCTCTAATAGCCATATTTCTGGCTTGCCTTGGTTTATTCGGTCTTTCGGCATATAGCGCTCACCGGCGCGTCAAGGAAATAGGCATCCGAAAAGTTTTTGGCGCTTCTATCTCAAACCTGGTGGCCCTCTTGAGCAAAGATTTTATGAAGCTTGTGATACTCGGTTTTCTGATATCCACGCCTATTGCCTACTATATTATAAACCGCTGGTTAACAGACTTTAAATACAAGATAGAAATTGATCCCTGGATATTTATAGGTACCGGTGTTGCCGTAGCGTTGTTAGCGCTGGCAACCGTAAGCTGGCAATCAATTAGGGCGGCAGTGGCGAACCCGGCGGATAGTTTGAGGCAGGAATAGCAGGTATTGAATCAGGGACCTAAGGTCTTGACCGCGGACCGACGACGGACGACCGGGGGAAGACGTAAAACGTGAAACGGTTGGGGCCGGTCATCGGTCCTCCGTCATAAAAATTATAACCTTGCTAAAAACCATGTTGAAAAACTACCTCAAAATAGCCTGGCGGAATTTAAAGAAGCATAAGATCGATTCATTCATCAGTATTACAGGTCTTGGGGTGGGCTTGGCTTGCTGTATTTTGTTGGTTACTTACGTGCGTTTTGAATGGTCTCACGATGACTTTCATGAATGGTCCGATCAAATCTATCGAATAACGATGGAGAGTTCGAGCCCTCGAGATGGGGTGGTTCAAAAATCATTGGCTACTCCCTATCCATTAAATGCTGCCTTGGATTCAACCTTTCCGGAGATTGAACAGGTGATTGATGTCATGAAAAACAGAGTTTATGTACAAAAGGCTGAAGAATTTATCCCGGAACTGGTCTTATTTGCTGATCCCGGTTTTTTTGAGCTGTTTACGTTCCCCATTTTGTACGGCAACAATAATATCCCTCTATCCGAAAATGATGCTATCGTAATTACTGAACAATTTGCTCAGCTATATTTTGGACACACACAAGTGGTTGGAGAGCTCTTGACGATTCGTTTAGGAAATGAGGAGTATGATTACAGAGTATCCGCTGTTGCTAAAAATCCTCCTGCCAATTCCAGCATACAGTTCGGAATGGTAATTCCTTATGAAAGCTATTTCAATACCATGAATCCGGACCGAGAAAGAACCTTTAAAAATAACTGGTTCATCTCATCAGGAGAGACATGGCTTCTGTTAGGAACGGAGGCAAACCCGGATCATCTGATAGAAAAATTCCCGGAGTTGCTGAAGACAAATCTCGGGAAAAATGCTGAAATGCTTAACAGTAACATGGGACTTCAATCATTAAATGAAGCCTATTTCGACCAGCAATATACCTCCATGGTAACGGGCAGTACCAATATCAGGTACTCGTTGATACTGGGTGGTATAGCCGTAGTGATTCTGGCAATTGCGGGAATCAACTTTATGAGCTTGACGTTAAGCCGGGCGAATATGCGGCATCACGAGATCGGTATTCGAAAGTCTATCGGTGCACAACAAAAACAAATCGTATATCAGGTCTTTGGGGAGGTATTCGTAACCTGCAGTCTTGCCTTTTTGTTCGGACTCCTTCTGGCCGAAATGGCTATTCCCCTCTTTCAGGATATTACCAACAGCCAGGTGGAACTAGGTATATTCGGTGATCCGTATTTACTGTTTCTCTTGGTTGGCGTGTTGTTGGCAATAACGATTATAACAGGGCTCTATCCGGCCATTCACGTATCCCGAAAAAAAGCGACTCAGCTGTTTTCTTCCCAGAGGTCGGCAGAACGGATTCCGTTACTCGTAAAGAGCCTTATTTGTGTTCAATTTGCCCTGTCTATCGCATTTTTAATTGCTGCTGTGGCCATGCAAAAGCAGCTGAACTACATATCCAACAAAGACATGGGCTTTGCAGCTGATAATGTTATTTCTGTTGAATTAAATATGCGGGGAAGCAAAGCTGTTGAGGCCGCTGAGTTATTCAGCAGGGAAGCACAGCGCATACCCGGTGTAGAAATGGTCGGCATTACGGCCAGCAGGTATCGGCAAATACCCTCTTTCGCCCCGCGTGAAATCAGTAGTTTCGGTATGGGAACCATGAGGTCTTCCACTACTCTGGAAGGATTTGATCAAGGCATAACCTCAGAGGTGGTTGATGAGCACTTCCTGGAAACCTTGAATATTAAACTGCTGGAGGGAAGGAATTTTTCGCAAGAGCGCCCCTCAGAGCTGAAAACCGGTATCATTATCAATGAAAAGTTTGCGGAAGTTATGGGTTGGGCGAATCCGGTCGGGCAGATCATTAACGATGATACCGAAAGCTGGCAGGCACCGTTTGATGGGAAAGAAGTGATCGGAGTGGTCGAAAATTTTCACTTTGAATCATTCTATCATAAAATCAGGCCATTGGCGTTAACCCACCTGGAGTCGAGTGATTTCAGTGATCCGGGCACCATCCTTATTAAAGCAGCGAACAGCTCCATGAGCGAAACCATAGAAAGGCTATCTTCGCTATGGGATCAACTGCTTCCGGAAGAGACGTTCACTTACTCATTTCTGGATGAACTTGCCATGCTGCAGTACCGGGAAGAACAGCGCTGGAATCGCATCATGGATTTCTCTTCAGCAATAGCCATTATCCTGGCGTGTTTCGGTCTGTTCGGGCTGGCGGCACTGTCGGCACAACGACGAATTAAGGAGATCGGTATACGGAAAGTGTTCGGAGCGACCGTGACCAATATCGTTACCCTGATCAACAAGGACTTTCTTAAACTGGTTGTAATAGGTTTTGTTATTTCCGTACCTGCAGCCTGGTATGTGATGAATAGCTGGCTGACCGATTTTGCCTATCGCATTGACCTGGGAGCCGGCATCTTTCTGCTTGCAGGTGGCATAGCGCTCTTTATCGCTCTGGCAACCGTAAGCTGGCAGTCGGTTCGGGCGGCGGTAGCGAACCCGGTGGATAGTTTGAGGAGCGAGTGATTACAGTAATCAGGTATCAGTGTGTCAGTGCACAGTGAATTGGTAAAATCAGGAATTCAGAAATCAGGGGTCAGAATATAGAATTATTCAAAAATCTTGTTTGGAATCCTGAAAATAGGCAGCCTTTGCTAACTGCTAACTGCTAACTGCTAACTGCTAA
>DATFJD010000536.1:0-12759 GCA_035269475.1 Halalkalibaculum sp. | reverse complement strand
GAGCTCTTTAGAGTCTTCTATGGTATTGTCAATGAGTTTTATGTCTTCAAGGATATCCTCTACCTCATCAAGCTCCCTGGCAATTTCAAGGAGCGCGGTAGCATATCTTCGGGCTGCTTTGGTTATGAACATCTGTTAGTTTTTTGCGATGTCTTCGATATAGTTATTTACCAGCTTGCTGTTCTTTTGCTCATCAAGTTCCGAATCCAGTATGATGGAAGCAGACTTTACAGCCAGCTTGGCAACCTCGTCACGCAGCTCGATTAGAGCACGCTTCTTTTCCTGCTCAATGGTTGTCCGGGCCTGCTCAAGAATTTGAGCTGCTTCTTCCTTGGACTTCTCGATGCGTTCGGCACGAAGCATTTCCGCTTCCTCAATCGCTTCTTTTCGAATTTTCTGAGCTTTTACTTCCGCTTCACGGAGAGCCTGCTCATTATTTTTCGAGATTTCTTCGGCACGATTTAAAGCTCTTTCGGCCGATTCAAGGGATTCCTTAATGCGGTTTTCACGCTCACTGAGAGCATCCATAATTAAGGGTACGGCATATTTACCCATCACTATCAAAAAGATAATGAGCGTAATAGCTACCCAAATGGCAAAACCACTGTTGAAATTGAGGATCCCTCCTCCACCGCTACCTGCTGCAATTATCAGCGACATAATTGAATTGATTTTGGATTAAGCGAAGAATACAAGAAGAATACATACAATAGCTGCGATAAGAGCAACACCCTCAATAAGAGCGGCTGTCAAAATCATCGCACCGCGAATGTCTCCTGAAGCTTCAGGCTGACGAGCAATACTTTCTACAGCTCCTTTACCGATCATACCGATTCCGATACCAGCTCCGATAGCTGCGATTCCTGCTCCAATTCCTGCTGCTAATAAACCCATAATGTATACCTTATTTTGTTTTAGTTATGATGTTGAGTTAGTGGATAATAAAAGTTCGTTATGCGTGTGCTTCGGCTCCTTCTTCATGATGATCGTGCTCTTCGGCAGCCATACCGATAAATACCGCAGAAAGCAGAGTGAAGATATAAGCCTGCAAGACACCTACAAAAGCCTTAAGCACGTACAATGCAACGGTCAATGGAACAACCAAAATGCTTGAACCTGCGCCAAAAATAGTTCCGAAGAATTCCGTGAAGATGAATATCAAACCCAGAATACAAACAATCATGATCTTTCCGGATAACATATTAGCAAAAAGACGTACAGCCAGTGCCAGAGGTTTCGTAAACAATCCCAGAATTTCAATTGGAGTAAGTATCACACGCATCAGTGGAGGGACACCCGGAAACATAAACACATGCTCCCAGTGATCTTTAGATCCATTCCACTGAGTTAAAAAGAAAGTGAATGCTGCCAAAATACCTGTAACCGTAATGTCTGCCGTCGCGGTTACTCCCCAGGGAAGCAAACCGAAAAGATTCATAAATGTGATAGAGATAAAAACAGCAAATAAATAAGGGACAAACTTCTCGTACTTATCTTTAGGAATATTTGTTTTGGCAATATCATCACGAACAAATACAAAGGTAATTTCAAATAAATTTTGAAACCAGCCCTTGGGTTCGGTCTTTCGACCTGCTCCCCTTTTATATTTACGAGCCATAGCGATGGTGAGCCAGAGTGTGAGTGCCACACCAAACCAAAAGTACATCAGGTGAGAAGTTATTGAAAAGTCCATTGTCAACTCCCTCCCGTCTACGGGTATCAGAGAACCTTCCTGCTCTACAAAATTACCTGACTCAATAGCACTTTCAGTACTTCCATAAAAATACCAATCGCCCTCAACCAACAGTATTCGCGGCAGATTGAGATGGTACCCTGCAATATTCAGGTAATTATGATCCTGAACCTTGCCGATTACATCAATGGGCATTTCCTGTTCAGATTCAGCGTCCTGACTCTCCTTTGCAGACTCTTGGGTAGCTTGAATGGTTGGCACAACAGTAAATAAAATAAGGGCGGTGACTAATAGTCGGCGAAAGGCCTGTATCATGTATCTCTAGCTGTCGGTTTCCAATATTTGGTTAATAAAAATAATTTCTATCACAGAATGGAAAATATAAGAAATTATAAAACTAACTGTAAAGAAAATCTGATGAATTTTTATTACTGCAAGAACAAATATCAGGGCGGCAATCATTAAGGAAAATCTGGCGGCCAGGGAGAAAAGAAATACGCGGTAAAATTTCTTATGGTCATCCGCATCAAGCTTGCGCAATGTGATGAAATTACTGCCTACAAAAAGATAGCTTAGCAGGAATGCAAGGGAAAAGGCATAAAGAAAAGAGGCACCCAAAAACAGACCGGGTAAAAATACTCCGCAAAAGGTAAGAAGTGATATCTTGGTTAGCCTGCCAAAATAATGCCTGACTGTAGTATTCACGACTATTTATTAAGGCGTTTTGCCAGCTGAAAGATGATAACAAATATATTAATGATACCGATAGCACACCCACCCAGCAAGATCCAGGGGCTGGTCTCAAAGTATTCATCCAACCAATAACCGATCAGTATGGGAGCCGCCAAACCAACGGCTATTTCAGCTCCCAATGACAAATATTCTGCATATTCGTTTAGAGGGTTTTTCTCTTCACTCAAGCTTCTTCTTTTTCCTTCGCCTTAAGCTTGTCTGCTATTTTTGAACTTGAAGAAGATGAGGATGAGTCAGAGGAAGAAGACTTTGATGCTGAACTTGATGAGGAAGAGGAAGATGATGATGATGAGACAGATGATTTACTTCCCTCTTCATTCATGCGGCAAGCTCCGTTGATTTGAGCGCCTTCCTCAACCAATAGTGACTTGGTGTAAATATCACCGTCAACAATTGCCGATTGCCTGAGGATCAATTTGTTGCTTACATGAATTTCTCCGAGCAGTTTCCCTGCGATATCTGCATCTACAGCTTCAATATCGCCGTCAACTACACCGGTGGAAGCAATAATAAGCTTACCCTTAGCTTCGGCCTCGCCTTCCAGTTTCCCGGCAATCCGAATGTCATTTTTAGTATTCAGCGTCCCCTTTACGTGGGTTCCTTCGCTAATCATATTGATCGATGGTAAATTGTTACCTGAGGTATTTGAATTCACTTTAGCAGCCGATGATTTTTTGTTGTTGTTACTGTTAAACATAGACAATATAGATATTTATGATTTAATAAGATAAGAATTGGGATTTTGAGGTACTCCATTCTTCCATATTTCCAAATGCAAATGAGGCCCGGAGCTTAAAATCCCGACATCTCCTACTGTTCCCAGAATTTCGCCTTTTAAAATCACATCACCAATATTTTTTGAAACACTCGATGCGTGCTTATATATACTGATAATACCGTTATTATGCTGAACCTGAATCACATAACCGTAATTGGCAGTCCAGTCCTGGTTGATAACAGCCCCATCAGCAAGTGCTTTAAATGGAATATTATTCTTTGTTGCAATATCAATGCCATAATGGCCATTGTCGGGGTTATATCCCCGGGTCAGGGTTCCGTTGACAGGGTAGAATGTCGGAAATTCCGGCGCGCGTTTAAATAAACTGGAGAAAATAATCTCATTTTTAGAGATCATCTCATATGCATTTACTCCTGTAATTGCCTTTTGTTCCGAACTACTTTGTTCATTGGCCGGCTGATTATTGGCCTGAACCTGCATGCCAACATTAAAAGTTGTGTCTTTGCCCTCTGCCAGAATCTCCTGGATTTCTGCCAGCTGCAAGTCACGTGCATTGAGTGAATCTTTGAGTGCCTCCACTTTTTGGGATATTTCAATAACAGATTCCCGCAATCTCTCATCTTCCTGGTTATAGACAAAGTTGCCCAGCGGGGTAAACATAAAAAGAAGCAGGGCAATGACTACCATCAGAAACAGCGAGGCAAAGTACAGCCGCCAAAGTTTTTTGGGCTTAAACTTATAGGTCGAAGAAGAAGCAGGGCCTTCATCATCATCAAAGAGCACGAAGGTAAGGTCGCGATCTTTGGAATTGAATATTTGTTTTAAAAAATCCTGCATAGCTTAGGCTTCCGGTGTCGGCCCCCTGTAATTAAACGGTATATCAAACTTTTGATCATCATTAATGGCACCATGCTCTTCCTCAAACTTATTTACATTTTCGGCAAGGGCATTGGCCAGTCTTTTGGCATGGTCAGGAGTTAAAACCATGCGCTTAACAACTTTTGCCTTCGGGATACCGGGCATCACGGCTATGAAGTCCAGAATAAATTCTGAAGCCGAATGAGTAATCATTACCAAATTCGAGTAGGTGCCCGTTGCCTCCGATTCGGGAAGCTCAATTTCCATTTGTCCCTGGTTGATATTCTTTGTCTGGTCTGGCATAAAGTATAACTGCTTATTTAATTTATTTTATTGATTTAATTTTCTGATTCCAAAAAGCCTTTCTCATGCATCCATTCATCATTGTAAATCTTGCCGACATAACGGGTCCCGCTATCCGGCAGAATTACAACCATAAGGTCATCTTTACCAAAAGAGTTATTCCGGGCATATTCGAGGGCCCCGTAAACGGCCGCCCCGCAGGAGCCGCCCACAAACAGAGCCTCTTTCTCTGCAAGCTTCCTGGTAGTAAGGAATGCATCTTTATCATTTACCTGTACCACGTCATCCAAAATATCAAAATCCATATTCCCGGGAATGATATCTTCGCCTATTCCCTCTGTTAGGTACGGATGTATTTCACTTTTGTCAAACTCGCCGGTCTCAAAATACTTTTTATATACCGACCCCTTGCTGTCGACACCTATCACTTTGATGTCCGGGTTCTGTTCTTTAAGATATCGGCCGGCACCCGATATGGTACCCCCAGTACCCATGCCTGCCACGTAGTGCGTTACCCTGCCCTCGGTCTGCTCCCAGATTTCCGGTCCGGTCGTTTCGTAGTGCGCTTCTGAATTACTCGGGTTGTCGTATTGATTGGGATAGTAGGAGTTTGAAATTTCTTCACTCAGTCGTTTGGCAACCGAGTAATAGCTCTTGGGATCATCCGGTTCAACATCCGTGGGACATACCTTAACATCCGCGCCCATCGCCCGCAACAAATCGATTTTCTCCTTGCTCTGCTTATCGGTAGTGGTAAAAATACACTTATATCCTTTGACAGCTGCCGCAAGTGCCAAACCGAGACCGGTATTACCGGAGGTTCCTTCAATAATAGTACCTCCCGGCTCAATGAGCCCTTTTTCTTCGGCATCTTCAATCATCTTAATGCCGATACGATCTTTTACACTTTGCCCGGGATTAAAATATTCAACTTTTGCGAGTATGGTGCCTTTGAGGTTTCCTGGCAGTTCATTAAGCTTTACCAAAGGGGTATTCCCTATGGTTTCCAAAATGGAGTTGTAATACATTGAGTTTTTTGCAATCCGTTTATGATTTGTTTGATTGGCTCAATATAGCAAAATTGTGCTTTCAACCCGAACAGCAGCTTTGAATTTACACTGCCATAATCCGTAATCTGTTTTTATATTCACTTTCTATTTCCTTAACTTCGATTCCAATCAAATAATAAGAGTACCGAATACATGTTTATTGAACAGAAAAAACCGAAGGATTTCGACTGCGGCCGCAATCTGGATAAGATGATCGCCTCCCTCCCCAGAATTGAAGACGAAGAGCAGAGAATAGAATATGCAAAACGAGCGGTTGGCCTTATCAAACAGAGCCATCCCAACTGGGTCGATGATAATGGAAAAAGCAAAACGGCCTGGGAGCATTTTTTTAACCTTGCCGAATATAACCCGGAAGAATATGGTATCTACAATCCCTTCGATTCCGGCCAGGAAGATGATGCTGCATAATTAGCCGATAGAAAGTGCTTTCTTCTCCGGCTTTTGGGATTCATACTCTTTTTGAAGCAAACTGAAAATCAACTTGTTACGGAAGGAGCCCTTTTTGAGTACGTGCTCTCGCAATTCTCCTTCCTGCTGGAAACCGAGCTTTTCTAACTGCTTGATCCAGGAAGTATTGAAGTCAAAAGAGGTGGCACCCACCTTGTGCATGTTCTTATCATTGAAACAGTGTGCCAGAATGATTTTCAATGCTTCAAAATCGTATCCTTTCCCCGCGTAGTTGCGGTCGCCGATCGTGCAGTTTACAAAACAGCGCTGGTTGTATTCATCGATGGCATGAAGATCCACAATACCGATCAGTGCATCATTTTCCTCGAGATGAATTTCAAATAGCTCGGCCGTTTGATTGCGTTCGTCTACAACCGATCTCACCCTCTTCAGAAAAGACTCAAAACTTTCATGCTGGTGGGGATACTCTGAATCATAATAGTTTAACTCCTCATCATTATTCCATTTATAATGAATAGTTACGTTTTGAAGGTCGAAGGGTTTTATCTCTACCATAGTTGCACCCGTTCTATGTGCCAATTTGTAGTTTATGAAATCAATGTACTGTAGACTATTTGATATAGTGTCGAAAACTATATGAACTTATGCAAATTATATTAGCCACTTCTAACAGTTTGCAAACTATAAACAAGAAAACCGGGATTATGGTTTTTCCAATTTTCAATTTATATTGAAAGTTCTGAATATTGAACCACAGCTCTTCAGTATGCCTGAAAAATCTACCGAACAAAGTAACATATTAGATCATCGCGTTTTATCACGGCTCGATAAAAAAGGCTATTCGCTCTTTCTTGACAAGGCCTCAAAAGCAATGGGAACTGCGTGTATAGTTTCAGTCACTCTACCCATTGAGAAGATTGACCCTCTTGCTTGTCTTGAACTTTTGGATAAAGATGAAGGGTACCAATATTTTTGGGAAAAACCTGTTGATGAATTTGCAATGGCAGCAGGCGAGGCACTTAAAACATTAGCTGCAAGCGGTAAAAACCGTTTCGCACAAATCGATAAACAAATAACCAGCGTTAAGGAGTGTTCCATTGCATACTCTGCTGTTGAACATAGCCACGCCGGCATCCATTTTTTGGGTGGTTTTTCCTTTTTTGATGAAAGTACCGATCCAAAATGGCACTCATTTGGTTCCGCTTCTTTCATCATTCCCGAATGGCATATTATCAGAGACGGACAGCTAACCCTGTTGAGCTTGAATTTCGATCTGTCTGATTATCACTCCGCCAGCGAACTGGATGAAGTGATAAAAGAAAAGTTTTATAATATTTGTGACATCTTAAAGCTCAATGAAGTACCGGAGTTTTCCTCTGCGGATACCCTCTGCCAGGCACCGCATACTGCAGCCACAGCGCAGGCTTTCAACAAGTGGAAAAAATCCGTAAACCGAGCCAGGAAGTTAATTGCTGAGGATAAATTCGATAAGATTGTACTTGCCCGTGAGGCGGGCATCCGGCTGCAAAATGTTCCGGAACCGACTCACATAATAAATATACTGCGTGAGCAGTACCCTAACTGTTACTCCTTCTTAATACGAAACAAAGGGTCTAAAACCTTTTTGGGCTGTACTCCTGAGCGGCTGATCTCATTCAAAAAGAAATACCTTCTCACCGAAGCTTTAGCCGGCAGCATCCAGCGCGGTACTACGGCATCCGAGGATGCATTTATGGCTAAGGAACTTATGCAAAGTTCGAAAAATGCCCACGAGCATAATTATGTGATCAGGGCGATTGAGCAAAAACTGACCCCCTTCGTGAAAAAAATAGAAAAGGGAAGCAAGCCGGTTATAAAAAAATTGACAAACGTACAGCACCTCTTCACCCCTATTACGGCATGGCTGAAAGAGGAGGTAAATCCGCTAACCATAGTTGAAAAGCTTCACCCTACCCCGGCTGTCGGGGGTTATCCGTGGCACAAGGCCAAACCTTATATCAGGGAGCTGGAGGAGTTTGACCGCGGCTGGTATGCCGGTCCGGTGGGATGGCTCAACAGTCAAAATAGCGGTGAGTTTGCCGTAGCCATTCGAAGTGGACTGATTGAGGAAGACTCCGCCACTTTTTATGCCGGCTGTGGTATTGTTGCGGATTCCGATGCGGAAACCGAGTGGGAAGAAACTATCTTAAAGCTCAGGCCTATGCTTTCCGCCTTGCAATATGATTGATTTAAACCGTCAAAACCTATCATTCTATCGCTGTACTGTTTTTATAAGGGAGCTTTTTCAGCGTGGCGTCAGACATCTGGTAATATCTCCCGGCTCCCGCTCTACTCCCCTCACCCTTGCCGCAGCGGCCCACCCGGGAATGAGAAAACATGTTATCCTGGACGAGCGGTCTGCAGCTTTCACGGCTTTAGGCATCGGCAAAGCTTCAGGTATACCGGCTGTTCTGATCTGCACTTCAGGTACGGCCGCTGCCAATTACTTTCCCGCAGTAATTGAAGCCTATCAATCGGGTGTGCCCTTGATACTGGCCACGGCAGATCGACCTCCTGAATTGAGAAATACGGATGCCAACCAAACCATTGACCAGATCGAACTATTCGGAAAGTTTGTGCTCAGCTTCAGGGAAGTCAGCGAACCTTCCGGTGATGATCCCGAGCTGAACTCCATCATGAAAATTACCGGTAAGGCTTTTGAAGATTCCCTCAGCGGAAAAGGCCCGGTTCATTTGAATTTCCCCTTTAGCAAACCACTGGAACCTGAAAAAAAATTTGTTGAAACCGTTGCCGCTGAAAATGAAACCCTTGCTCAAAAAACCGACACTCATTTGGTTGAGGAGCAACTTGCAGGCAGCCAATCCTATTCCGACCTATATCCTATCCTGGATAGTGCCAGAAAACCCTTGATTATCATCGGCCAGCTGCCGGCCGGTGTAGATATTGATCCTATATTCAAGCTTGCCATGACCATGAACGCCCCTGTTCTCTCGGAGATGGGCTACCAAAATGGCGGCACTTCCATACAGGGCTTTGAAGGATTTTTGCGAAATAGCGAGGTGGCCGAACAATTATCACCGGACCTGATCTTGCGGTTCGGTTTACAGCCTGCCAGTAAAAGCCTTCTCAGAGCTTTGGAACTCTGGAAACCGGATCACCATATTTATGTAAAGCTTGCCTCAAGCAGAAAGAAAACTTCCCTATCGGTAACCGATACGCTGGAATGGGAAGGGGACGACTTCATTACTGATCCATTAACCGGCGGGCAGAGTTTTTGGATAGACCAGTGGCAAGAGACTGAAAAGAAATATAACAAATATAAAAGCAGGCTGACGAGCCGCTTAAATTCACTGACCGACGGGCACATCTATGAACATTTATCCGGGCAAATACCGGAGGACTGGTGGATCTTTTTTTCAAATTCCTTTCCCGCACGCGACCGCTCTATGTTCGGGCAATGGAAAGGCCAGGCGGTTTTTACCAACCGTGGAGCAAGCGGTATAGACGGAATCAACTCAACTCATATTGGTATCGGCCTGGCAAGTTCTGAACCCGGGATACTCTTTACCGGCGATCTGGCTTTTCTTCATGATTCAAATGCACTGCTTAACAGCAGGTTACTGAGTTCGCCCCTTGTTATTGTAATCATCAACAATAAGGGCGGGTCAATTTTTCGCATGCTCCCTATTGCCGATCATGAAAAATATTTCGCCCCTTATTTTGAAACTCCTCAGCAAGTTGATATCTCAAAGCTGTGTGCAAGTCATAATCTACATTACCAAAAAATTGAAAGCATGGAACAGCTAAAAAAGTTTCAACTGCAGGATTTTATAATAAAATCGAAAAGATCTCTGCATATTATTGAATGCCGGACAGATCCCGATGACTCCATGCAGCTTCGAAACAAATTATGGATGCAAGAATGAAGAAACGATTCAGTATAAAGGGCAATACTTATGCCTGTAACATCCACGGTAACAGTGAATCCCTTCCCTATCTTTTAATGCTGCATGGTTTTATGGGAGACCACCGTGCATTTTCCCACCTTCTTGATGACTTAGCGAAGATTTGCAATCCCATTACGGTAGACCTTCTTGGGCATGGTGATTCGGACAAGCCCGCTAATCCGGCTAAATATCATGAAGATGAACAAATAAGCCATATCATTTCACTCATTCAAGAAAACGATATTTCACCTCTGTTTCTGTATGGATATAGTATGGGCGGGAGACTTGCACTGAAAACAGCACAAGCGGCACCTGAATTATTTACAGGACTTATACTCGAAAGTACCACCTATGGAATAATTGAGGATGAAAAACGCATAGACCGAAGGGAGACAGATAAAAAGCGGGCAGCGGATATCAAAGAAGACTTTAAGGCGTTCCTGAATGGCTGGAAAGACCTGCCCCTGTTTGCATCTCCCGCCCGTGTGAGCACCGAATTATCGAATACCTATAAACGCATTCATGCCGAACAGGAACCCCTTGCATTGGCAGCTGCCATCCAGGGGTTCAGTACGGGTTTAATGAAACCGGTTACAAAGAACGATCAAAATTATTACAATCCGGTACTGTTAGTGGCCGGTTCGAAAGACCAGAAATACATAGCCATTAATAAAGAATTGCAACAGATTTTGCCTAAAGCAAAGCTTAAGATACTGGAAGCCGGGCACCGGGTACACCTGGATAATCCCGGTGATCTGGCTGAAGAAATAAAGTTATTCATAGAACAAAATTCACAAAAAATGGACTGGAAAACCGTTAAAGAATTCGACGATATCACTTTTAAAAAATCAAATGGTGTTGCCAGAATTGCGTTCAATCGTCCGGAAATACGCAATGCCTTTCGGCCGAAAACACTATTTGAGCTTCAAGAGGCTTTCCTGGATGTACGGGAAGATCAATCGATAGGTGTGGTACTGCTTTCAGGCGAGGGACCTTCACCGAAAGACGGGAAATGGGCCTTCTGTTCAGGTGGAGATCAAAATGTTCGGGACAAGCTCGGCTATAAGGATGATAAGGGCACCGCGCGGCTCAATGTCCTGGATCTTCAGCGGCTGATACGTTTTATGGGTAAGGTAGTCATTGCCGTGGTACCCGGCTGGGCGGTAGGCGGAGGCCACAGCCTGCACGTTGTTTGTGACCTCACCATTGCCAGCAAGGAACATGCTATATTCAAGCAGACCGATGCCGATGTTGCCAGCTTTGACGGCGGATTCGGATCGGCACTGCTCGCCAGGCAGGTAGGCCAGAAAAGAGCGCGCGAAATCTTTTTCCTCGGACGCAACTACTCGGCGCAGGAAGCCTACGAAATGGGAATGGTAAATGCCGTTGTGCCACACGAAGAGCTTGAGGAAACGGCATACCAATGGGCACAGGAAATACTTCAGAAGAGTCCGACGGCCATCAGAATGATCAAGTTTGCATTCAACCTGGTCGATGATGGCATGGTGGGGCAACAGGTCTTTTCCGGGGAGGCGACCCGCCTGGCCTACATGACGGATGAGGCCAAAGAAGGGCGTGATGCCTTTCTGGAAAAACGAAAACCTAACTGGGAGAAGTTCCCCTGGATCGGCTAAAAATACCAACTATGGCTTTAGGAATTTTACAATATATGCTAAAGCTGAGGAATTTTAGTCCGCATTTTGCATCATATAATCAACCGTCAGAGCAGCCAGTGCTTTAACACCCAGCTTCATACCTTCCTCTTCAATATAGAAATCGGGGGTATGGTGAGGGGCGGCATCTGCAGCATCCATTCCTTTCGGCATTCCTCCCACGAAAAAGTAGAAGCCCGGAATTTTTTTCTGAAAGAAGGAAAAATCTTCCGCCCCGGTTATGGCATCGGATAGTACAATATTTTCTTTGCCCGCCAATTTTTCCAGGGTGGGAACCATATCGGCCGTCAGTGCAGGATCATTAAAGGTTACCGGATATCCTTTCTGAATATCGACCTCGACTTCAGCACCCATGCTTTCTCCAATCTTTGTGGCAACATGGCGAATATCATTGTGAATTTTCTCCTGCATACCGGTATCCAGGGTTCGAATTGTACCGATCATCTCCGCCTCTTCGGGTATAATATTGTTTCGAACCCCTGAATTTATTTTTCCCACAGAAATTACAGCGGCAGCTTTTGTGAGTTCAGTCTGCCGACTGATGATCGTCTGCAAACCTTCAATAATTTTCGCAGAAGTCAGTATAGGATCGACGCCGGTCCATGGAGTGGAACCATGCGTCTGTTTGCCTTTCACAGTGATCACAAAACGATCAGCGGCCGCCATAGTACCTTCCGGTCGATAGCGAATGGTTCCCACTTCGGTCTGTGAGTTTATATGCTGGCCAAAGATGACATCCACGTCGGGATTCTGCAACACACCTTCTTCAACCATCAACTCAGCACCGCCTTCTTCACCCGGGGGTGCCCCTTCTTCTGCGGGTTGAAAGATAAATTTTACGGTTCCCTGAAGATCACTTTTTATTTCGGTCAGAATTTTAGCTGCACCCATCAGCATTGCTATATGGGTATCATGGCCACAAGCGTGCATCACTCCAACCTCCTGGCCGAGATAGGTTGTTGTTTTGGTTGATTTAAAAGGTACATCCGTTCGCTCTTTTACCGGGAGCGCATCAATATCTGCTCTAAGTCCTACAACCGGCCCGGGCTTACCGCCCTCCAATATTGCAACGACACCGGTGTGAGCAATACCTGTTTTTACCTCTAGGCCCAACGATCGCATATAATCAGCAATATAGGCCGCGGTTTCTTCTTCCCGGTTAGATAACTCAGGATTTTCGTGAAAGTGGCGCCGCCATTCCACCACTTGATCAAATACCGTTTACGCTTTCTGATTAATGGTATCATGAAGTTGCCAGGCAGTGCTTTCCTGTGCTTTTAGTTCAGAAGTTAGCAGAAATGCAAAAATAGATATT
>DATFJD010000535.1:0-4713 GCA_035269475.1 Halalkalibaculum sp. | reverse complement strand
CAGGAATGCCACTTTCATCCTTAAAACGATAGCTTTTTTTCAACAGGATAATAGAATCGGTAAGAGGCCGCGGATCAGGCTCAATACAAGATTTAGGTACTTCCAGCGAATAATCACGAAGCCGTCCGGCAAACGTTGAGGAAATTCTGTTGCTATTAACTGAGCATATGCTTCCCAACACGGATCCGGCTTCTACGGACGCCAGCTGGTCCTTATCCCCTATCAAAATCAGCCTGGCATCATGCAGCAGGGCTTTCACTAAGCGGCTCATCAGTGCCTGGTCGACCATAGAGGCTTCATCAACAATCACTATATCATAAGGCAGTGGATTATCTTCGTTGTATCGGAATGTTGAGGAATTCCTTCGGGCTCCCAGCAACTGATGGAGGGTTTGGCCTTCTGTAGGTATCTTGCTTTTAATTTCGCCGGCGGAATGTAAGGAGTCAATTGAAGAAACAATGGAATCTTCCAGCCTGGCTGCCGCTTTTCCGGTAGGAGCAGCCAGGGCGATGGAAGGATCTTGTTCCCTCTCTGCATACTGTTCAAGTATCAGTGCCAGTATTTTCAGAACGGTTGTCGTTTTTCCGGTTCCGGGCCCTCCTGAAATGACTGTCAGGTAATTATATACCGCAGCAACAGCAGCTATTGCCTGCCAGTCAGGCTCATCCTCCGATGAATCAAACAACCTGCTTAGTCCATCTTTCAGTAAATTCCCGTTAACCTTAATGGACTCTTTTTGCGACCTTTCGATGATATTCTTTGCGAGATCCTGTTCGTAGTTCCAGAGCTTATGCAGGTACAGCCGGTTGGCTTTGTCAAGGATCAGCGGCTTAAAGTCACCGGGGCTTCCAATAACATTTGCCTTCTTTAGTCTATTGATCCAGTTTTCTGCTTCCGGGTATCTGATTGCTGATTCTGTAATAACCGGGTGCGTCGATTGCCGGTCTATAGAAATACAGATATTTCCCTGGCGATAGGCATAGCTGGTCAGTCCGGCAGCAAGCAGAACTTCAGGGCCTATCCCGGAATCCATGCGCAGGAGAAAACGGCAAAACTCCAGGTCAATATCGGAGAAAACCTGCTCTTCTTTGAGTTTTAATATGCCTTTCAGTGAATTATGGACCATACCTTTACCTCCTCAAATACGCATCAAGTTTCTGCACCAATTCAGAATCAGGCCGATCGAAGTAGACGCCTTCCATACCTTTTTCGTTGATACCCCTTACAAACAGGTAAAACGCTCCGCCGATATGCTTATCATAGCTGTACCCTTTTATCATCTTTCCCAGGTAACGGTGCAGTGCTAAAATATAGAGGTGATACTGTAAGTCATACATGGCTTCATGCATTTCATGCTTCATTGCCTCTTTCCCATACTTATCAACCGCCTCACCCAGATAGTTGGTCTTATAGTCGAGAATATAGTACCTGCCGTCATATTCGAAAGTGAGATCAATAAAACCTTTGATATATCCATCATCAGAAAATCCGGTAATCGTTTGAGGTATCTTTTTATCCCGCCTGATAATCTTAAGCAACTCTTGCAGACGGGCTTCACCGGAACTGAAATAAAACTCTATTTCAGGCATGATATTTTTTGATTCGATATCTGACAGCCGAAGAAGATTATCCGGTTCCAGAAGGTTTTTAGTAACGGTTTGTTCAATCATATCGTAAACCACAGGGACCCATTTGGGATCAATATCTTGCCGGTTCAGTGCGCTTTCAATAGTATCTTCCGAACCTTCAATATTTCTAAAATTAATTTCTTCAAAAATGTGATGAATGGCAGTCCCCGGATTCGGCCCTTTGGGAAAGTTAAATACCGTTAAGCTATCTTTGCCTGCACTTTTTGCCTCTGAAACTGATGTATCTTCCAGGAAGATATCATAATCAATCTCGTAGTCAGCCTCCCGGTTTTGAATTAAGGAGGAAAAGCTCGAAACAGATTTTCCGGCCTGCAAGGAAGCCTTCCGTTCAAAATTCTTTGCCGGTTCTAAGGTTTCGGTCCCGCTTTCAAGAAAAAGCTGCTGCTGTCCGCTTTTTATCCCCCGGCGTAAGCTGAATAATTCAGGTTTACCTTCTGTCAATTTATTTAAGGCTTCATCAAAATCAGCAGTTTGTACCGCGCTGTAGCTTTCTTCTTTCGACACAACGCCTTGCAATGCCTCAAAGGCCTTCTCGGGGCCAATAAGCAAATACCCAAAGGGGGAATATTCCGATTTAGAGGTATGCATCCAGTTGATAATACATTTTTGCTCTGCCCGGGTGATGGCAACATAAGCGAGCCTCACGCTTTCGGCTAAATCTTCCTGCGCCATTTGAAAAAGCTTCGACCCACGGTCCGGGTCATCTTTACCGTAAAAATCCAGGTAAACCTTAGTCTCGTCCTTTCGATCGTGATATATAATGGGTTTCCCTTTATCCTTGTATTCCGGACTGTGCCAAAGAAATGGACAGAAAACAATAGGGTATTCAAGCCCCTTACTCCGGTGCATGGTTACCACCTTTACCAGGTTTTCATCGCTTTCAAGCCTAAGCTGTTCCTCTTCCCGGTCTCTCTGTTCCTCATTTCTCTTGCGGGCAAGCCACTGCAGGAGGCTTCGGGTTCCCGTTTTACCTTCCTGCTCTTTACTCTGAATCAGTTCTGAAAGGTGAATAAGGTTGGTAAGTTTTCTTTCGCCATCACTTCTCATGATCACTTTTTCCGAAATGTCCTCTTCATGCATAAACTGACGGAACATATAGGCAAATCCCTCATCCTGCCACAGCTTATGCCATCCGGAAAACTGATTGAGCTTATCTACCCACGCCGAATCTTCTTCTTCATATTTAAGTAAATCCTCTGCAGTATAGCCCATGGTCTTGGTAGCCAATGCCGCTCGCACAAAACCTTCTTCTGCCGGTTCTGCTATTGCCTTTAGTATGTACTGTAGCTCTTCAGCTTCCTCGGATTTAAAAACAGAATCCTGGCTGTATTGAACACTTTTGATTCCCCTGCTCTTTAATGAATCACGTATGAGTCCGGCTTGGTAGTGCGAGCGGACCAGAACAGCAATATCAGCGGCTTTCACACTATCTTCGCCAATGGTTGCCAGTCCTTCCTTTGACTGCCGCAATAAGTGCTCAATTTGAGATGCCGTATCTTCAGCGCTTCTCTCTTGTGCCGTGACTTTTTTAAGTGGCAGATCATCTGAATTACTATGCAACTCCCTTATTTCTACCGGTACCCCAACCTCATTCTCTATTCGGAGGCGCCTGTATTTTTCAAGCTCCTTACCCGCTTTAACCGGTGCAAACGGTATGTCGTCGAGAATAAACGGATTCTGCCTGTAGCTGAATAATGCATTTGTAGCTTCAATCAGATCAGGTACGGACCGGAAATTTCGGCTCAGGCTATAGGTTCGTTCTTTGGGGGCGTCCTTTTTTGCTTCAAGATAAGAGAATATATCGGCTCCCCTGAAGCTGTAGATAGACTGTTTGGGATCCCCAATCATAAAAAGAGCGGATTCCTTTGCGGAATTCCCGTAAATAGTTTTGAAAATTTCATACTGTATAGGATCCGTATCCTGAAATTCATCAACCAAAGCGATGGGATACGCTTTCCTAAGGCTGGCAGATAACCTTTCACCTCTATCCGCATCTGTAAGTGCTTCTTTCAGTCGAATTAAGAGGTCGTCATAACTCAGCTGCCTGAGCTCCTCTTTCTTTTCACCGAGCGAATTCCTTAGATGTTTAAAAAGGTCAAGCCTGAACGTGATATCATAATTTACCAGGGATTCTGCCGTACGCTTATATGTATCCGCTATATCGAAAAAGGCATGTTCCGGCGGGCTAACACCCTTTTTGATACTTGCTTTCTTCAAGCTGTTGTCAATAACAGACTGAGTGAACTTCTCGAACTTATCAAACAACTCAATTGGTGCTACTTTCGAATTGATCCACTCCTGCATTTGCAGCATCCACCCTTCGAGCCAGCCGGTGCGATAGTGGCTGAGATGCCCTTCATTTAGTTTATCAAATATCTCATTTCTTGAATCTTCCCATTCCTTTTTTAAACGATCAAAATTTTCTGTTAACCGCCCTAAATTCTCCTCCAGGTTTTCCAGCCTGAATTCTCCGGGCCGGATGTTCAGGTAGGGCTTCCCTACATAAGAAGAAAATTCGTCAGTAAGGCTATCCGGGTTGTAGCCTTTATCCATGAGAAACTTTAACAAGGGACGCCGGTACTCCTTCTCGGATGTTGTTTCGACCCATACCCGCCAATAGTCATCAATAATTTCACGGATAATCTCTTTATCATCTCCTATTAATTCTGCATCAAACATGGCCCTGCTCTCAAAAGCCTGCTCTTGCAATGCCTGGAAGCAAAATCCGTGAATCGTATAAATTGCAGCTTCGTCAAATGATCGTATAGTTTTTTTTAGTTTAACTGTAGCGTTCTCGGCATCGGTCACCTGTTCCTTTAGATTATTAAGAAAATCATCCTGCCCTGCCTCATGATGTTCCAGTGCATTTACCGACTCGCGAAGGCGGGTCATCAGGCGCTCTCTGAGTTCTTTGGTTGCCGCCTCGGTGTAAGTGACTACCAGTATATCTTTGACATTCAGGTTTAGTTCAATCAGCGCCCGAACGTATAAAGAGGCAATGTTGTAGGTTTTTCCCGTACCGGCACTGGCTTCAATCAAATTTATTCCGGAAAAGGAGGCCTCA
>DATFJD010000534.1:0-3045 GCA_035269475.1 Halalkalibaculum sp. | reverse complement strand
TATGAAGCGAAAGATTTTTGGGCTTCTACGGCGATTGGAGTAGGCAACATCGTAGTGAGTTCCGTAACGAAAGTTAGTATTTTCGGACTCATTCTTTTCTTCTATAACATGATGCCGTGGCGGGTGCCCTATGAATGGTGGTCTTTCCCCTTGTGCTTTGTTTTCCTTGATTTTTGCAGGTATTGGGCGCATCGCATAGCGCACGAGCAGCGTATCTGGTGGGCTACTCATGTGCCGCACCATTCTTCGGAGCAGTACAATTTTTCGGTTTCATTCAGGCTTTCATGGGTACAGGGCTTTAAGGTACTCTTTTTTCTGCCCGTAGCCATGGCAGGCTTTCATCCGGTAGTTTTCTTTATCTGTCATCAAATTGCGGTACTCTACCAGTTCTGGATACACACCGAGATGATAGACAAGCTGCCGCGTCCCATAGAGTTTATTTTTACAACGCCTTCCCATCACAGGGTGCACCATGCTAAAGACGATCACTACCTGGACAAGAACTACGGCTCGACCTTCATTATCTGGGATCGTATGTTCGGGACTTTTCAGCCGGAATTGAATACTCCGAATTACGGAATCACCAAGCCACCGGAGTCGTATAACCCGGTCTACCTGGTATTTCATGAATTTATTGATATCTGGAAGGACCTAAAACAGGCCGAAGGCTGGAAGGAATATCTATGGATTCTCTTTGCCAGTCCTGCAGCTCAGGCCCGGGCTATCAAGGAGAGCGAATCAGGAGTCTCCGAACCGGTTACCGATAAAGCACCGGAACCGGCCGAAGAATAGCTGCCTTTCTGAAGAATAGATTTTTTGGTTCAAGACCGGGATTGTTATGTCATCCAATTAGCAAATTTCCGGATACTTTTGATAAGATATAATTTTCAACCACTCTTTTACTTGAACTTCTAGCCAAGCCTTCAGACCTATATGAGGCCTTTTATCTCAAGCGGCGATTTTGAAAACTATAAAGAATTCAGTAGCCCTGAAGACTTAGAATTTGCTGTTTACGGAGAGGGTGGAAGCACCATTGAAAAAGTGGATAATCTTTATACGGTTGACCCTGATGGTGGCGGACCGGCAAGTTCCTTTGCGATCGGTGATAGAGATTTTAACTATCGTTCTATTCAGACCAATGCGGTATTCCGCTGGGAGTACCGTCCGGGTTCTGCCCTGTACTTGGTCTGGCAGCAGGATCGATCGGCAATGATAAATAACGGCGACCTCAGGTTTCAGAGGGATATTAACGGGCTTTTTGAAGCAAAACCTACCAATGTCCTCATGGTTAAATTCAGTTATTGGCTGAGTAAATAAATATTGAATAGCAAATTTGTCCAAAAAGTGTATGCCAACATGGAAAATCAATGCTACCCCAAACAGGTCATTTATTCTCGCAGATTTGTGCAGTGTATATCGCAGATTCTCGCTGAAGAATAATCAAGTTGATAATAAATCATTTGACGATCCTCAGCGAATAAATCAGCGGACCTCTGCAAGAAATATGTTGGACAGTGCTGCTTGGATAAAACAGTTTGATTAGAACGTGCCCCAGTTTAGCCAGGTATCTTCAGCTTCCAGGGGCTTTTCAATCTCATCTTTCATTTCGGAGAAAAAATCGAGTCCGGTAAGGGCTTCAATGATGTCAACACTTACCAGGAAATCTTCTATATCTCCGTGTGCCTCTCGGTGATGGGGAAGCAAAAAGGCCAGCACCAGCGGCTTTCCATGCTCGTCGTTTCGAATTACAATTTTATAGAACATGGGTGGCACCGAAATGTCCTTGTTTTTTCCCACCTTTTCCAACGGTGCTTTGCCAAGAACGGTGCCGGCAATAACCCAAACTTCTTTTTCCTGTTCTTCAACTACCGTATTCTGTATATAACGCTCCAGGTCTCTCCAAACTCCTCCTCCGCCATTAAAACCGTCATGGTCTTGGGGCGCAACATTAGAAAGGTGATTGATCTCATAAACTCTCTGTATTTCATTGGCGTCACTGACAAATTCCCAAAGTTCAAGATTCTTCATGTCGTCGGCGTTAATCACACCATCCCCGTTTGTATCAGCCACACCATATAGCCCGTCTCCGTCACGGTCGCCGCCGGAGATATTAAAAGGTGCGAGGTGGCCTCTCGCATAGCCTTTGCCGCCGTTGTACAGCCCTACATACTCCTGGTCTTTTACGGGATTGGGAATATTCTGGTCAACCCTGAATGAATTAAAAATGCCGTATCTGGGTACGGTATTCGTATATCCCGGTTCTACATTGTAGGCTACCCAATTGGGTATTCGGTGCTCATGGTTGTAGGAAAGTATATAGGCATGGCGGATAAGTATGTTATCATGTCCCGGCATGCCCCGGTAAATATGTTCATCTACCAGTTGCTGATTAAATTCAGAATAGTTCTGGGCTGAAGAAAAGTTCACAGACAGTAACAGGATTACCGTTACCAGAAGAAAATGGGATCTCATAGCAAATGGGGTTTTAAGGGGGAATTCACAAAAAGGCGTCCCTAAAAATAATACTTTTCCTTAAAAAATGAATTCGTGATTGCCCTTATGCCGTCTGGTTAGTGAAAAATGTTGTAATGAGATTCAAAATGAATTGCATTATTCGGCGGGAACCGGAATGGTCACAGGAACATACTGAGGTGCGGCCTGCAAGAATAAGCTAAGGTTATAACCCTGCCTCAATGACCTTATTAAAATGGGAATACCTAAGCCCACATATAGATTGGATCGGCCTGAAACCGGATCAGGTGGTTTCGGACAGTCCTTCTTCTTTTGCCGCAATACTGTAACGCGTATGGGGAACCGATTCCAGGCGTCCTTTGGAGATCATTTTACCGGTAGCCAGGCAGATGCCGTAGGTACCGTTTTCAATACGTTCCAGCGCATCGTCGATCTCTTCAATAAATTTTTGGGTTCTCTCCTTCAGCTGGTAGTTGAGCTCTTGCTCTTCGACATCCGAGCCAACATCTCCCATATGATGTGCTACGGAAGAGTAGTCAGCATCATCGGCTTCATTTAAATTGGTGATGTTGC
>DATFJD010000533.1:0-4652 GCA_035269475.1 Halalkalibaculum sp. | reverse complement strand
ATCTGGCTGAACCGAGGCTGCCATCCTGCCGTATAGTTTTCGGAGTAGCTGCTTCTGCGCGGGGACAGATCATCAAAAAGAAGATCACTGAAAACATCAAATGACGACTCTGTAGCAAAAGCCGTACTGTCCGCGCCGGTCATACCCGCATCTCTGATTGAAACCCTGGCTAAATCGAAAACACCCTGCGATTGAAAGGAAGTTGTTATAGATGGCGTAAAGTTATATCCGAAGCCGAGATTGCTGGTATACGTAAAGCTGTGAGTCTGCTGAGTAGCAAACTCTTCCTGATCGCGAAGCGCTCTTCGCTTTCTCTCTTCGTAGGATCTCCGGGTGCTTAAAGACGAAGAGAAGCTGGTTGGCGTTGTGCCCAATTGAATTCCCGCCAGGCTTCCGGCAAGCGGTACACTAGAGAGAAAGTTAAACGGCCTCACATATCTGGCTGTCCTGAAGTTGTGATTGTACCGGATCGAAGCGTTGTAATTCCAGTTATCCTGAAAAATATATTCCGGTGATCGTCCGTCAGTTGTGTTATAAACATAATTGACTGTGGTATTATCCAGAGTGTAACGTGCTAATCGGTTTTGAGAATTCCGCTTAGACATATTGGACAGATTAACGGAGTAGCTCTCCCTGTAGGTCTCAACCTCGCGGGTTTGCTGCTCAATCAACTGATCCTGCTCTTCTTCATTCAGATCGGTTCTGGAGCGTACAGCCTGCTCGAAATCAGTAAGGCGAATATCTCCCTGATTTGGCAGGTATTTTGGAACAGAGGTAGATCTTCTTGTGGACAGGTTTACGGGAAGACTCCAGCCATAGCGCTCCGGTATGAAGCTATCCATATTTACCGTCGTGGATAAATCGTAGGCTGTTTCATTGCTCACTCTTCTTTGACCCAAACGAGAATCGAGTGAACCAAACCCCTGAGTCTCTCGCGTGAGATTAGCGTTTACCGTAGCAAAATCAGCAATCTTCAGGGTTGATTTGGTATTCGCTGCCCAGCCTGTCTCATTATCGAAACCGGATACCCTGAGTTCGTTCAGCCAAAATTCTGCATTAAGAATAGGTGTGCCCGGCCCATTGGGATTATCTGCATCAAACGGATTACGAATTCCCATACCCACTTCAGAAACCCGGCCTAAAGACGGATTCCCTTTTATAGCAACAACGGCGCCGGGTACAGATTCTTCGAGAATATCAGACCGTTCATACACTTCCGTCAGGGAACCACCCCCCTCCTGGTCTCTCAGCTGTTTTAATTGATTAAAGGCCGAAAGAACAATGTTCATGCTGTTCTCATCATAAAGCCATACCTGAGTCGCTTCTTCATCAAACAGCGGATTACCCGACGGATCAAACTCCTGATAGGGAAAATTGGGGTTCGACGGAGTTACCGGCTGACGATACTCGTAATAATTGTTTTCGAGGTCGTTGCCAAAACGCATAACCAACTCTGCATCTCCCCTGTTTTCGTACCCCTCGCCGTGTACAAACATTCTCATGTTGGAATAGTTTAAAAGGTTCAAACCTCCCGGGTAAACCCTCTTTACCAGTTGCAGCGAACCCGGACCCAGATTTTCTGCCTGCAGCGCAATAGACTGTTCATTCTGAAGCGACTGAAGCTGTGTACTGCGGTTTTGTGCCCGAATGGCTCCACGAGGCTGGCGATAAGGAATTGGGCGTCGATTTGAATTTTCCTCGATGTTGATTGTGCTGATTTTTATATCGGCATTGGGATCGCTCTGAGTATTAATATTCTCATCCTGTCTCCACTGATTCCCGACAAAATCCAGGGCTGCAAAACGCAGTGTAAACGGTCTCTCATAGCCCGACATCCAGATACGCACATAGGTAATATTCTGAAAATCATTGATATCTCCCACTGTTCGCTTGAAATCATCCAGCGGTATGCGAACCTGGTACCATCTGTCCTGCTGACGTGAGCCGGGAACTCTGTCTACAATATATGTTCCGGGTGAGCCGATTTCCAGACGGTTTTCGTCAGCCGGATTCAAATCCACTTCATACTGGAAATAGGCATTGGTTAACGCCACTGTTGACGGATTGACCAACCCTTCGGTATCGGGCCTGTTCGTTGCCGCTCTTTTCTCACTTTGGTCAATGGGCGTATTTCCATCGCCAAAGCCAAGCATCCTGTGAAACCTTTCGTGCAGCGGCAAATCCTGCACCTGAGACTCTCCATAAAAGATATAGTCATCATTCGAAGGATCTGCAGAGAGTTGTTGAAATATCTCACTCGCTTCACCCCACTGCTGCCTCATTTCGTCCACAAAATCTGCAAAAATCGTCTGCTCATTTAAACCGTTAACTCCGTCTGTATTTGGCATTCCATCCAGACCAACATCTTCAATGTCCCTATTTTCATTAGAAAATTGGCCCTCGGGCGGTGGCGGGTTAGCAGGCAGAGCCGATCTGGGATTCATCTGACTGTCCAGAATCAATGTTTCCGGATTCAGTGCCAGTCCATCTTCCGTGTTTAGCTTGGAATTGGGAATTACATCTTCCGTTACCAACCCGATATCGATGTACATTTTACCGTCAAAATCATCTAAGGCTCCGGCAGGTGCAGGCTGACCTCCTTCGAGCACAGGCTGAACCCAAAATTCCAGGAACTCGATGTTGTTCTGTGAAAAATCCTCCTGGCCGGATGGGATCACAGCCGTCATCCCGCCCCAGGTTCGCTCCGGCTCTTCTTCCAACAGCGTTCTGAGTTCAGGATTATAGTTGTATTGGCCGATGGATAATGGATCGTAAAAAATATCCATAGTAGTGATAATCTCTTCCTGAGGATTCTGTGTTTCACGCCCCGGAAAAACATCTGTAACCCGAACCGGTTGAGATTCCGGCGTAAATTCTACACTCCCCAGAATGGTTGAAATATTTCGGGGAATTGAATACCACGAAAATTTTGATCTCAAATTGGATCTGTCCAGTTTGGATTGCTGATTGGAAACCGGCTGCCCCGGAAAATCTTCCTCTTCAAAAATAGGCTCATCCGGTGCATATCCCGGCACAGCCACAGGTGCTGATGCCAGGTTCCAGCGTGTAGCGTTTAACAGATTAATTTTTATGTTGGAGCCTTCAAAATCGTCTAAAAAGGAGAGCCCATTCTCTTCGTCTTCAAACAGCTCATTGTCCCGGATAGCCCTTCGTACCGCACGTGTATCAGCAACACCGGGTCGTAGTTGCGCAAACTCTCCGCTGAACTCAAATTCTGAATTTTCCCTTGTCTGAATCAATGGCAGCCAATCTACGGCCCTGGTTATAAAAGGTGTATCAAAACTTGCATTTGCATCTACCCCAAGCACAGAATTATTAATCGGTTCATCACCAATTAAAATCTTATCGTCCAACGGTCGCTCATTAAAGCGGAAAAAAGTACCTCCAACCTGAAAGTTATTTGTAATATCATACTCTGCCCTCAAGCCCGTAAAGGTTTTCTGTTCGATGGAGGTAAGCGCCTGATTTTCGTATTCGATCCGAATATCCTGTCCCGGAGCGGTATAGCGATCATTTAAGATGGTGATGCTTCCAAACGAGTAGTCCACCTGGTAATCCACATTCTCCTGCAGCTGATTTCCATTTGCATAAACGCGAACTGACCCCTCAACCAGTGCAATACCAAGATTGTAGTTTTCCTGCAGGCCACCGCGGGATGTCCCGCTGAATCTAAAAAATCCGTTCTTAGAACTTTGAGATGCGTTTCTCTGCCTCTCCTGATAAAGTTCGTTATATGTCAGCCGTTCGATGTCTTCCGGGTCTGCCGGCGAATTTTCCAGAACCTCCTGAATCCTGTTGCCAAACGGCTCCAGGTATGGAAATATGATCAGGCCATTTTGCGGATCAAGCGTTCCGGTGCCAAAATCCAGCTGGTTATCCGGTTCCAACGCTCCCTGCGAATCAACCCGGTCCAGTCCCAAATCCTGCAGCAGTGTTGTCGTCCGGCCCGGCAGTCGATCCCTGGCGATATTCTGCTCGGTAAACTCGAGCTCCAGTTCCAGCGATTCACGGTTTATATTGCTCACACCCAGCGAATAGATGTTGCGCATCGTCAGATTAAAAAGGTCACTGTCTGTTGATACATTCTGAGGACGAAGCATTTTGAGAAATATTCTGTCGTTACCGCTTCTGTTCAGCTCACCGACGTTTATAATTTCATTGTTTGCGCCTCTGTAAGTAAATGAGATCGCCAGAACCTCTCTCGACCCCAAACCTCTGCGGAGAGATATATATCCGGATATTTTATTAATCGTATAGTCTGTACCCTCTTGAAGAGGTGTAAAATAACCCTCTTCAAAATTTCTGGACTCGGTAATGCCTAAATCTTCAGCTGAAACACCCACCTGTGGATCCCGAAATTGGTCCAGCAGCTCCGGGGCGAAAAAATCCTGGCTGTTGTCGGGAGGTGAAAATTCCCCGGACCCATCACTTACAACTCCTTTATCAGCCAGGGCCACGGCAAGGCGTGCTCCGGCATCTGCCTGAATATTTTCTCTGAGCACCCAAACCTCCACATCAGCAATTTGAAGAGTTTGTGATAGCTGTTGAGGATTTTCCATACTGTTTTCAAACTCCTGCCGCGTATAGTAATCCAGGAAAAAGTGCCTGTCGTCGCTATAGTCGGCAGGTCG
>DATFJD010000532.1:0-4024 GCA_035269475.1 Halalkalibaculum sp. | reverse complement strand
GCTATAGGATACGCCGGTTTTACCAGCTCGCAAATACTGGCGGGAGCCAAGCTTGCAACCGGTACCTTCGCCAACCTTGAACTGAATACCGCCCTGCTGATTATGGGCACCATTGCAGTGGTTTATACCGTGATGGGCGGCCTGAAAGCTGTCATTTATACCGATACCCTGCAGTGGGCACTGCTGATGACGGGCTTGATTTTTATCGGTATCCCGATCTCTTATACGGCAGTCGGTGGATGGGAGGGAATTACCAGTACAGTCGATCCGCAATTGCTTTCTATGAGCAATATCAGCTGGCAAAATGTAGTGTACTGGGGCGTAACCATTATTCCCATTTGGTTTGTGGGCATGACCCTTTATCAGCGTATTTATGCCTGCAATGATGAAGAAACAGCTAAAAAGGCATGGTATTTGGCCGGACTGTTTGAATGGCCGGTGATGGCATTTATGGGAGTTCTGCTCGGCCTGTTTGCCAAAGTCGGTGCCGGACAAGGAATGTTCGATTACCTGGGTGCTGCAAATATTTCTGAAACCGATCCCGAAACAGGTCTGCCGATGTTATTGCGAACAGTGTTGCCTGTTGGACTGATGGGGATCATGATGTCAGCCTACTTTTCAGCCATACTCTCAACGGCCGACAGCTGCCTGATGGCTTCATCGGGTAATGTGGTATCCGATATCATCGGGTATTTTAAGAATGTGGACCACCAAAGTGACACCTTCCTGAGGTTTTCACAAATTACAACGCTTGTTATCGGAATATTGGCTCTGCTGATCGCTACAACCATGACCAGCGTTCTGGATCTGATGCTCTATTCCTATGCTTTCATGGTTTCGGGATTATTCGTACCTATAGTCGGTGCTTTATACTGGAAAAAAAGCAGCAGTGTCGGTGCTATAGCAGCTATGCTCGTAGGAGGGGGGACTACCCTGTACCTGCAAATTTTTGTGAAACAATTACCTTATAGTTTGGATCCCAATGTATTCGGGATAACCGCATCGCTGATTGCATTTATCGCCGTATCACTGGCAGTGCCGGATAATGACGGTGAAGCCGAAAGAGTTGAGAAAGAAGCGATGGCAGAGAAAAATATTAACGTTTAGCTATTAATATGATAAAATATTCCATAATTGAATCTGATGACAAGAATCCTACAGCATTCAGCCGTGACGATATTGCTGAATTTCTTTATAATCACCTTGATGAGTACGGTGATAAAAAGGAAAGCATACTGCGCTGCATAGCTTATGCCTATGGAGATAGCGAAGGCCAGGATGGATTTATACTGGTTGCGCATAGAGATGAAAAGATTCTGGGTGCCGTAATAATTAATGACACGAATATGGGGGGATATATTCCCGAACATATATTGGTATATATAGCGGTTGATGCCAGCGAGCGCGGCCAGGGAATCGGAAAAGAACTGATGGAGCGTATTATTGACGCAACAGAGGGAGATATTGCGCTGCACGTAGAGCCCGATAACCCGGCCAAGCATCTTTATGAGAAGTTTGGATTTACCAACAAATACTTGGAAATGCGACTTAATAAGTAGGGGATGGCCTATTTAAAGCTATATCGCGATAAGTTACGAGATAATTATAACTACCTGGATAACCTCTTCAAGTCTAAGGACATCAAGTGGGGCATTACTACGAAACTGCTCTGCGGAAACAAGGATTATATTAGAGAGGTTGCCGACCTTGGCATTGGAGAAATGCACGACTCCAGGATCAGCAATCTCAAAAAGATCAAGGAGATTGATCCGGAAGTGCTGACAATCTATATCAAGCCCCCGCCGCGTGATATCATTGAGTCGGTGGTGAAGTATGCCGATGCCAGCCTCAACACGGAGCTCTCCACGCTGCATGCGCTTTCAAAAGAGGCCCAGCGCCAAAACACCGTTCATAAGGTGATTATTATGATTGAGATGGGCGACCTCCGCGAAGGCGTGATGCGCGAGGACCTGATAAATTTCTACGAAAAGGTATTTGAGCTACCTGCCATTAAAGTTATCGGCATCGGTACAAACCTGAACTGCATGCACGGGGTGATGCCGGATGAGGATAAACTCATTCAGCTGGCACTCTACAAGCAGATTATTTCGCTGCAGTTCGATAAGGAAATCCCGCTCGTTTCGGGTGGAACTACCGTCACAATCCCGCTATTGCTGCGTGACCAGCTGCCTAAGGGGATCAATCACTTCAGGGTGGGTGAGGCTCTCTTCTTTGGCAAAGACCTGTTTACGGACGGAACTATTGAGGGCATGCATAATGACGTGATGGAGCTCTATTCCCAGATTATTGAAATTGCCGAAAAGCCGAAAGTACCAAGCGGCGACCTGGGCAAGAACCCCCAGGGCAAGGTGGCCTCCATCGATAAGGAAGAATACGGTAAAACCTCCTACCGTGCGATACTTGATATTGGCTACCTGGACATTAATCCCGATCATCTCATCAATATTCACGATGATGTTAGGGTCGCTGATGCCAGCTCGGATATGCTTATTCTGGATGTAGGGGATAATAAGAACAACTACGAGGTAGGTGATTTTATCCGTTTCAGAATGAAGTACATGGGAGCGCTCGGAATCATGAACTCCGATTATATAGATAAGATTGTAGAATAAGGTAAGTTTGGAGTAAATAATTAATACGGACTGTAATGAGAGGGCTTAGAAAGAGCCAATATGAGTATTATTAGCCCCGGCTTCTCCCATAGGGATATCTTTGGCAAGTCCGGGGTAAATGAAAATGAAAAAAAGATAACCTGAGCTGATCTCTTTATAAAATTAATGAACTGTCCGAAGGTTGGGCATTGATTTAGAAATAATGAAAAATGTCAGTGCCTATATGTACCGGCGATAAAGTGCTCATTGATCATTTCTCGTTTTAAACATAGCGTCCCCTGCGAAACCCCTGCGCACTTCGCGATTAAATAGTTAGTTCCTTTTTCATGGCAGATTTTTCAAAATATGATTTTGCCCCGGTTATGAATTACCCGGAAGAGGTATATCTGCTTGATCTTTCAGAACGTTACGACCCCGATCTAATCCGTACCAAACCCTGGGCAATAGGCAAGTACAACGAGAAGAGAAGCCGAATGTACACAGCCGTGCAGTACGAAGGTAAAAGAAATATCCATATGGGCATTGATATATGGACAAACGAAGGCGCCCCGGTCTTTTCCTTTTATGACGGGGTATTAGCCTATAAAGCAAATCATGCCCAGCAGGGTAACTATGGTCCCACGCTGGTGGTCAAATACGAAATCGGTGACGTCACGCTTTATGCATTATACGGACACCTCTCCTTGGAAAGCCTCAGCGGAAAGGATATTGGCCGGTCTATTGAAAAAGGGCAAAAGATTGCCGAGCTTGGTGCCGAAAAGGTAAACGGCGGATGGGCTCCTCATCTTCATTTCCAGCTATCGGTGCAGGATCCCGGAGGAGCAGATATGCCGGGCGTAGTTGCCGATGATTTTCATGAGCAAGCTCTGAAGCGGTATCCGGACCCACGCATGGTGCTTGGAGATATTTACTAAATATTTTATCCATTGTGCACCTCCGGAAAACTTTGTGAAACTCAGTGATACAACTATTGTCAGCTATTTCACCAAGTTGCTCAAAGTATACACAAAGTAACTCAAAGTGATTGACAGAATTTTACTATGCACAAATATTCGGGATTAGATATCCAAAAACTGGTTGATCTTCGGCATGAGCTTCATAGCCTGGCTGAGGTTTCCGGAGAAGAAGAAAAAACAGCCGGTAAGATTACCGAATTTCTGAAATCCACCAATCCTGATAAACTTTTTACCGGCTTAGGGGGACATGGAGTATTGGCAAGGTACAGTGGAAAAGAAAAGGGGCCTGCTATTTTAGTGCGCTGTGAACTCGATGCTTTGCCAATCCCGGAGGAGAATGACTTCGACTATCGCTCTAAAAATAAACAAACCGGACACAAGTGCGGCCATGACGGGCATATGGCCATCGTTTGCGGTTTGGCGCAAGTGCTTGGT
>DATFJD010000531.1:0-15756 GCA_035269475.1 Halalkalibaculum sp. | reverse complement strand
AATCTCAGTATCCCAAAAAACATGTCCGTTGTATCCCAGCCCGGACAAGCCCATGGGTGACAGGCTTAAAGCTGTTCCCTCCCTGGCAAACGAATAGAGGTGATATAACATCTTTCTTATATCAAGCTGATCTTCCTGATTCCCTTCGATAATAATGTCGCTTTCCCAAAGTTTTTCCCAATCAGCATGATGTCTTTTCAAAAGCCTTTCCTTGCCTTCCAGTGCTGCAAAAATGGTAAGTCGTTCCGCCTCGTTACGGGGATCATCAAAATGTTGTGTGGTGGTTACGGAAGAGACGATGCTGAAGGTATATTTTTCGCCTTTTTTCAAAGCTTTGGAGAAGCTTGCCAGGTGCATATTGTGATGCCACTCTTCGTGAATCAGCGATGGGGCATCATGATCCTCAAATAGGAAGCTTGATGAAGCTGCCAGGGTGTGGTTTCCCGTTGGGCTTTCTGCAACGGAACTAAGAAGAGGGATCTTTACATGCGGCCTGTCTATTACAGAGTAGAAGTTGCGAATATCCCTGAGATGGTCAGGCGATTCCATCAGGCTGGCGGGCCTGATTTCTATATCTTCTTTGGCTCTTACTTCGAGTTCTATCAGGCTGGTAAAGGGCAGGTTTCTAAGAGCACGCAGCGAATAGGTCACCTCCGCTTTATCACCAAAAAGGAAGGTGCTTTCAAAAACCGCTTTTTTCATATTTAATCGCTGCACTCTATTTGAAATGTTGCTACGGTTGACGCGAGTTCCGTCAATATCAAGCTGAAGAGTGGCAAAGTTGAATCCTTGTAATATATTTGAAACCCTGCCGCGCCCGTAATAGTCATATACGCCATTTAATACAATTTCATCAACTCTAAGGGGTTCAGCAGATGAAATTATACCTATCATCCCGTTGGCAACGGTAATACCGTAATAATCAGAAGGATTGATTTCTTCGGCCTCAATAATCCATCCTTCTTCAGTTGTCTGGGCTGTTGCATTGGCTGAAGGCAAAACAAAGATGATTAAAAGTAATAATTTTAGGGACCCTGTTAATTTTAGGTATGACATGCTTATCTGGTTTTGAATATTTTGGGTGATCATAACTGGATTTAAAACTTCATTAGCTCTATATGAAAATGAACTTAAGTTTTCTTTTGGGAAAAGATAACCTAAGCACCCGGCTATTTATGAGCAACAGAATTCTTATCGGCTTTTTTAAGATGGCAGGGCTGAGCAGCTTACCCATTACAGCATCGTTACTAACTTCCTAAAACCGGTAACTACGATTTGTGGTACTACTTTCAACGCTGCCTGTTTTTTACTCATTTTCAGATAGCCATTATTATATTATCTTCAGTAACGTCGAGTCGGAATGGTTAAACAATAATAACAGATGCGCTTTTCATGGACTACCGCTTGCTTGAACTCATGATCCCGGATGAAAAGGTTGAAGAAGCTCTTAAAACGGTAGAGGAGCAAGAGCCCATAGGCATGTGGTCTGATGAGCATAGCAACGGGTTCACTGTAGTCAGGGTGCTGGTAGATGCAGACAAGACGGAAAGCCTATCCGATACGCTTAGTGATAAATATGCTCATACCGATGGATTTCGCATCCTGTTATTTACTATAGAGGCCACCCTGCCTCAGCCGGAGATAGAAGAGAAGAAGGATGAGGAAGAGCCGGAAGAAGAGGAAACATCCAGGAAGGTTGGCAGAATTAGCAGGGAGGAATTATATGCCGATGTGACGAGCGGTAGCGACCTTTCCCAGGTCTACCTGGCCCTGGTTGTACTTTCCACTCTGGTTGCTGCAGTAGGACTGATGCGCGACGATGTGGCGGTGATTATCGGGGCCATGGTGATAGCACCGCTTCTGGGCCCGAATGTTTCCATGGCACTGTCGGTGACGCTTGGGGATATGCAGCTGGCCTGGAGATCGCTGAAAGCCAATGCTGCCGGACTATTTGTCTCATTGGCAGTTGCCCTGGTAATGGGTATGGTTCTGACTATTGACTTGAGCTCCGAGCAGATTATGAGCCGGACCCAGGTCAGCTTGAGTGATATTACCATTGCACTTGCGGCAGGGAGTGCCGGCGTGCTGGCATTTACACGGGGCGTACCTGCTGCCGTAGTTGGGGTTATGGTTGCGGTAGCCCTTTTGCCGCCCCTGGTGGGCATCGGACTCCTGCTGGGAAGCGGGTACACGCAGTTGGCTATTGGGGCAACAATACTGACCTTCACAAACTTGATATGCATAAACCTGGCAGGAGTGGTGACCTTTCTGCTTCAGGGAGTTCGGCCCCGCAGCTGGTGGGAAGCTGAGAAGGCTAAAAAAGCTACCCGTATTGCAATCGCCATATGGTTGGTACTGCTGCTGATATTTGCCGTATTAATATGGTTCTGGGGAAAAGGCTAGGATTAATAACGTCTGATTTTAATCTTCCCTGTATCCTGTAACTTGAATCTTGCATCCTGCAACCAGAAACCTGTCATGAAACGCATTAACATCTCTTCAGATACCAAATGGGAACCTGTAATAGGTTATTCCCGGGCAGTCAAAATTGGCAATACAATCTATGTTTCAGGTACCACGGCAACCGATGAGAGGGGAGAGGTGGTTGGTAAGGGTGATCCGCACCGTCAAACGGTTAAGGTCATCGAAAATATTGAAAAGGCTTTACAGAAAGCAGGTGCGGGGCTGTCTGATGTCGTCCGCACGCGAATTTATGTTACCGATATGTCTCACTGGCAAGAGGTCGGTAAGGCCCATGGGAAATATTTTGGCAGCATTTTACCCGCTACCTCAATGGTTGTAGTGAGCAGGCTGATTGATACGGATATGCTGGTTGAGATCGAAGCCATTGCTATTTTAAATGAAGAATAAATTCAAGAGCTGATGTAAGTGATTTTTCAGCAGCAACAGGTGGGAGCGAAGTCGAATGTAATGTGAATGATGACCAACCACACGCTACCGGCCACGGTCGTCCGTCATCGGTCCCTTGTCCTTATACCCGGATGCTCCTAAACTTTACCTCACCGACTATTTTTTGCACATAAACTTTTTATGAGCTAAAACCTAGTTAACCATCAGCAGCGGACAGTTTATGTGAAGGAGAATCGTTTCAAATGATTTTGACAGCAGGGGCTGATTTTTCGGTATGATCAGCAGTCCCGAATGCTGTTGATTGATGGTGTTAAGAAATGAACCCAGATCGGTATTTTTCATCAGTTCGACATTAACCGATATCTGGGCTCCCTCAAGCAAACTTTCCAGTTCTTTGCTTCGCTGATCGAGAACCTCCGGATTATTATCGACCACCAGCACTTTTAGTGAGCTGTTATTTTTCTTTGCTATTTTCAGTGCAAGCCTGATACCCTTTTGGCTCTCTTCCGACGCATCATAAACAACGGTGAGAGTAGTACCGAGATGCAAACCCTCTTTAAGAATAAGTACCGGCTTGTCTGCTTTCTTGATAATAGTTCTCGCCGAAGATCCGATTCTCTTTCTGCTTGCGGACTTGCCTTTGAGTCCAATAGTGATCAGGTCGGCATTTTCGGAAGCCTCCAGAATTTTATCCTCTACCTTGCCCTGCATACTGCTCCAGGAATAGGTTACTTTGTTTCTGCGGCTCAGAAACTCCATCTTCCTGCGCAGCCTGTTTCTCAGCAGGTTGATATGATCTTCAAGCGTTTCACTTTCAAGGGGCAGTACATTGCCGGTCAGTGTATTTATGGTACTTGTGGAAGGCAGCTTCGATAGTTTTTGCCAGACTTCATCCTGTACGAAGAGCCCCTGCAGGTTAGCTTCCATTGTTTTGGCAAGGGCTACGGCAGCTTCAAGAGCTGCCTGGCTATGAGTTGAGGTATCAATAGCTACCAAGATTTCTCTTACCAGTACGGTTCTGTTCGTATCTTCTGGCATAACTATTGTCTGCCGTTTTCGGGGGTTGAAAATGCTTTTCGTTTCTCGGCAAGCTGGTCAAGCTTGGACATTATCTTGTAATTCACAGTTCCTTCCGGGAAGCTTCCATCCTCCTGTTCCTGCCCGACATCCATGCCGGTAAGCAGTTCTAATCCTTCATCAATATGTTCCATGGAGTAGATGCTGAATTTATCGTTGTCTACAGCTTCCACGATGTCGCTTCGCAGCATAAGGTTTTTCTCATTGGTTTTGGGGATAAGAACCCCCTGCTCACCTGTCAGTCCGCGTTCTTTGCAAATGTCAAAGAATCCCTCAATCTTTTCATTGACGCCGCCGATCGGCTGAATTTTACCGTGCTGATTAACGGAACCGGTAACACTGAATGACTGCTTCAGGGGGATATCACCGATAGCGGATAAAAGGGCAAAAAGCTCAGCCGCGGAAGCACTGTCTCCGTCGATATTTGAATAAGACTGTTCAAATACCAGGCTTGCAGACATGGATAGGGGCCTGTTTTTGGCATATCGCTCCCCGAGAAATCCTTTTAGAATCATTACTCCCTTAGAGTGTATGGGTCCGCTCATATCGACTTCCCGTTCTATATCAACAATCTCACCTTTACCCAGCTGAACCCGTGCGGTAATCCGGTTAGGCCTGCCGAACATCAGGTTGCCGATCATGGTCACGGAGAGCCCGTTGACTTGTCCCACATTTTCACCCTCTGTATCGATGAAAATATAGTCACGATTGATAATTTCCTGAACCTTGTCTTTTATCCGGGCGGATCGATATTTCTTTTCATTGATGGCTTTCTCTACGTCGTCAAAGGTCACCAGGTCATTGCCATTCTCTGCTGCCCAGTGATCGGCTTCCATCAGAAGATCCTGAATCTCATCGGTTTTGGTAGAAAGCTTTTCATTGTCACTTACAATCCGTGAACTTTGCTCAATGATCCTTGCAACGGCCTCTTTATTGAAGTGACGCAGGTCGTTATCTTTGATGATGCCCGCCAGCAGCTTGGCATAACTAGCCTGGTTATCCTCAGACCGGTCAATTTCATCTTCAAAATCGGCCTCAACTTTAAACAATTTCTGAAAATCGGGATCATATTCGCATAGGAGGTAATAAAGCATTCGCTGTCCAAGCAGCACTACCTTTACGTCAATATCTATGGGATCCGGTTGCAGGGAAACCGTGCTGATCATGCTGTAAGATTCACCGAATGACTCGATCTTAAGATTCCCAGATTTTAGAGCTCTCTTCAGCCCTTCCCAGGCAAAGGGTTCAAGCAGTACCTGGCGTGCATCCAGGATAAGATACCCGCCATTGGCTCTGTGCAATGCCCCGGCCTTAATTAAATTGAAGTTGGTAGTCAGCGCCCCCATCTTGGACTTGTACTCAACACGCCCGATAAGATTCTTGTAGTTAGGGTTGTCTTCATATATAACCGGGGCACCATCAGTGTCACTATTGTCAACCAGCACATTTATGCGGTATCGATCCAGTACAGGGTTTCCGGAAGAGTCGGGAGACTGTGACATCTGCTGCCTTCCACCCAGCATCTGGGCCAGCTGATTGCCGCCTTGCGACTGGTCGCCCTGGTTGCTCATTATGGCCTGAACATTATCTACGATATCAATTTCTACATCATCCAGGAACTCCTGTACTTTATCCAGCTCGGAAAAATTTTCACGGATTTCTTCGAAGAGATCTTTGATTGCAAATGTGGCAACCTCTTTATCCAGCTCTTTCTTCTTTTCCCGCATCTTTCTTTTGGTAGCGGGCATTTTTCGGATCAGGTTCTGTAATTCTTCCTGCAGCTCTTTGGTTTTATCTTCGAGTTCTTCTCTCTTTTCCTCGGAAAGGTTGCGAACCTCTTCTTCACTCATCAGGTCGCCGTTCTCTTCTTTGATCGGGGCGAAAGTAAAACCCGCCGGGGTTCGCAGCAGGGCGAGCCCTTTGTCTTTTGCCTTCTTTTGGAGATCCTCAAAGGTCTGATCCTGCAAGTCCTGAACTTCATCTTTCAGAGCCTGCCTGCGGTTTTCGTACTCTTCTGTTTCAAATGCGGCAGTCAGCGTTGGAGGCAGGTCTTCTATGAGCTTTTCCATCTGCTTCCTTAGCTCGCAGCCTTTGCCGGCCGGCAGCATTAATGCGGTCGGTTCATACTTGTCATCAAAATTATTGACATAACATATATCATCCGGCGTTTCACGCTCATGAATACCGTTCTCAAGGTATTCCTGTATATGGCTCTGCTTGTCAGTTTCATTCGGTCCCAGGGCAAATATATTGTAACCCTTTTGGTCAATTTTGGTACCGAAATCAAGCGCGGAAGTGAGGCGCTCCTGTCCCAGAACTGAAATCAGATCGGTAATTTCTTCTGTCGACTCAAAGTCAAATTGTTTGGTGTCGCAGGCTTTCCGTAATAAACTACTGTCTAATTTTTTCACGCAATAATTTTTTCGTTACTCTTTATTAAAAGAATGGTTGTCGATGGCCTTAAGTTCCATTTTAAAGAGCAATAAATCCCAAAGATCAGGGTAATTCTCAGCCGGTTGTCGAGCCGGGTGCGTTGGGGTGTGTTAATGCGCGAAACCTAAAAATTCACTGAGATATTGAAAGATGGCTGTATTCCCAGGTCATAAACTTCTACGGGTACATTCAAAAACCGGTTTTGGCTGGAAGATTGATCTATCACCAGGGAAAGCTCCCGGTACCACGGGTTATTACGGTCGGTCAGGTTGTAGACAGAAAATGTAGTTTTAAGAGTTGCCGCCTTAAATTTTTTCCGGTATTCAAGGCTCAGGTCGGCCCGCATGTAATCTTCCAGGCGCTGATCATTTGCGGGACCGAAAACAGCGAGTTTATTGGGAGTCCCCGTGGCATACATCCAGGATAGAAATACAGACAGGTTAGCAGCGGGGTAAACTTCAAGAGTGCTATTATAGCGGTATCTTCGATCCCAGTCTACATAGAAGGGGTCTCCATTGTTGATCACAGGATTTTGCAGTTCCATCTTCGAAATCGTAAATGACTGCGATAACGCAAAATTCCTGAACCGGTTTTTTAAATAGAGTTCAATGCCTTCTCCTTCGCCGGAATTGTCGCTAAACCAGGGAGAACTCGAAAAGGTATTGTTCAGAGAAAAGGTATTTATTTCGTGTAATCGCATGTTCTTGTATTCCTTTCTGTAGGCTTCAATCTGGAAGTGGGTATGGCTGAAGGGTTTAAAATAGAGGCCTGCCGAATAGTAATCCACGGCGGCAGGAGGCTGCAGATCATTTGCCAATATCCAGATATCAGAACTGATTATATTGCTGAGAGATATCTGGTTCAGAAACTGGTAGTTTTTGCTGTACCCGGCGCTTGCTGAAATTTTTGAGTCCGGAAAGAAGGTAGCCTTGAACCTGGGAGAAAATTCCAGATAGTTGCCGTTACTATAAAAGTGAGTGCGGTTCCCGCCAAAAAGATCGATCCACTTAATCTTGGTCAGATCAACCTGGGCATAGGCATCAACCCGGTGTGCAGTGGTCTGCGTAAAAAATCCGGGCCGGTCGAAGGAGTCTTCAAAGTACTCTCCGGAGTAATAATGATACGAGCCTCCGAAGGTCCAGGTGGCATTCCAAAGGGAGAAGTCAATGCGCTGCTCTGCCTTGATCTCATTGATGATGCTCTTAATTTCCAGTGGAAATGTAAAAAGCTGGAAGGAGCCGGTGACTTCATTGAACCTGGTGTAGGTGAAATCATCTTTCCCAAAGTCAGTGTCGTAGATGCTTAAGCCGGCGGAGGAGTAAGAGTAGGCCGTGGAGGAAAGGGGAGAATGGTACTGTATGCTTCCCACTGCATTGCTCCAGCTGTTATCGGTTTCAACGGCACGAAGTTCAATTCGGTTACCGTTGCTGGAATCAAAAGAACGAAATACCCTGTTCGATTGCTGCTCGGTGTTATCTTGCCCGAAATACCCGGAAAGGATAAAACGGTTACCGGTTTCTCCCTCAAAATAAACTTTGCCATGCAGGTCAAAGAAATGCGCATCGCTCTCAACCGGCCTCACCAGCCTGGATTCGATGTCAATCAGGTTATCTGAAAGTACTTCCCGCGGCCTGTCAACGTCCAGCCCCCACTCTATGAGCGAAGAATTATTCAGCCAGTCTACGGAGTTCATGTAGGAATTCCTGCCTGAGATAAGCCAGCTGCCATTTCCTTTGCTTATAGGTCCCTCAAGGGTCAGCCGGGCAGTGGTATTGCTGATGCCGGCGGTGCCCCTGACTTCATTCAGTGAACCGGTCTTGGTATAAAATGAAAGAGTACCCCCGGGAGGTGCCTGGTATTGGGCCGGGGTAATATCATAAAAAAGCCCACTTGTTTGCAGGGCATCGGCATTAAAACTGTCAAGCAATCCGAATAGATGGCTTTGGTTATAGATTGTAATCCCATCCAGTAAAATCCGGAAGCCGTCAGCCGGGCTGCCCCTTACATTCAGGCCGTTATCAAGGGCGGTACTGATATTTACTGCCGGCAGCTGCTGTAAAGCGCGGATGGAATTGGCCTCACCTAATGGACTAAAAGTACCGATGTCAACAGATTGCTGGAGGGAGGTGTCGACAGAGGAGTAGTAGTTCATACCTGTGATAATGACCTCGTTTCCTCCCACAAAGGTAGGTTCGAGGCGAAAGTTGAGATCAGCAATATCTGAATTCTCAGCCAGGTTAAGAGCCAGCTCTTCGGTGGTATACCCTACGTAGGAGGTCTTAATGGTAATCTCCGGCTCTTCAAAAGTATGGGTAAAATGAAAGGTGCCCGCCGCATTGCTGGTAACACCCTCCACACTTCCGTTGCTGTTCCAGGAAATAGTGGCAAAGGGTAGCCGCTCGCCGGTCCCGGCATCTATAACCTGTCCGGATATCGTTACTTTTTTACCGGCAGCAGTTTTGCTGTTCCGGTAAATGACAACCTGCCTGCGCTCTTGGTCTACTTTCAGGGCAACAGGCCGGAATTGCAGGCTGGAAGAAAGCTCCTCGATCAGGCTTTCACTATCTGCCCGAAAGGTAACCCGGATCCCTGATATCATAGCTTCACGGTACAGGAAACGATACGTAGTCCGGTTCTGAATGTCATCGATTACCCTTATCAGCGGCTCGTTGCTGTAGTTGTACTGTGCCGGTGCCTTGCCGGGCAACAGGAACACTAAAAGTAGGATGATACCCAGGTATTTCGGATTCATAGCTATTTTCACCATTTATCTCTCAGGTACGAATGAATAGCTGTTTTCTCCATCCTTGATAAACTGCCCGTCGAGTACCAGTGAAAGATCCTCCAGGCTTTCATCGATATTGCCTAAAGAAAGAGATCCGCTTAATCGGGCATTCAGAACCGAATCGGGAGCAGTAATACTGATATTGAACTCCTGTTCCATCTCACTGAAAATATATTGCGCTGTTTTATTGCGGAATGTAAGTTCACGGTTTATCCAGTCTGTATATTCATTGATTTCAGCCGGTTTGCTGTTTAGCAGGTTGTCGGGCCCTATTTCAGCGGCTTCTCCCGGACTCAGGGTTACGGAATCCTCAGTCTCAAGATTTTCGAACCGAATGGAGCCTTCTTCTAAATATACCTGTGTTTGATCTCCCCAATTACTGAGATCAAACCTGGTTCCCAAAACACGTACTTTGCCGTTTCCGGCCCTTACTGAGAAAATGCGGTCGCTATTTTGTACAACGTTAAAGAACGCTTCCCCTTCAAGCTTGTAGCTATGCTCACCGGGGCTGACATTTAAGGCCTCTAGAGAAGAGTAGGGTCTTAAGGTGACCCGACTGCCATCCTCAAGAGTAAGGGTCTGTATGCTCGCCGAACTGGAGGCTATCAGCTGCGGCTGCTGGCTCATATAAAGGTATGTTGCAAAACCGATAAACGCGGCAATCAGCAGGGAAGCGGCGACAGCCCGGACTGTTTTGAAATTTGTAGCTGACCGGCCCAGCTGATAAATATTGGCAGTATTCTCTTTGGGTCGGGTAGCCTTTGATATTTTTTCCCAGATTTCATCCGAGTGAATTTCTGAATCCGCAAGGTCACGATTAGCATGCTTCCTGCTTTCTTTATACTCAAAAAGAGTATCCAGTAGTGAATCTTTTTCTTCAGCCCTTTCCGACTCACCTACCAAATAACTTCCGATACGACGTGCCAGTTGCAAGTCGCGATCATTTTCAGGGAGTGTGTTGCCAGTCATGTCGGTCAGTTTTATAATGGGCAAGACACCGTGAAGGTGTCCCGCCGCATATTCATTTATCTATTAATTATCATCGTCACTACCATCATCGTCGTCATCGTCACCAGAATCTGAATCTTCAAGTTCGAATTCAATCTCTGATGCTACTATGGAAACGCCTTCTTCATCAGATTCAACACCCTCTCCGTCGGCTGCAATAGTTTGGCCCTGGTTGAGAGCATCTTGAACTGATTCCAGATTCATATAATCACCGCTATCATCTATTACCGTATTTTCGGTTATCCTGATTACACGTTCATCCTGCAGGGTCACGGTACTGTCTTCTACGCTTACAGATGAAATGAAGGCGTCAAAATCCAGTTTTCCTTCCACGTCGTCATCGTCATCCTCCGTTTCAAATTTAGCCTGGGTAGCGACAAAGACATCGTCATCTAAAAACCCGTCTCCTTCGGCTTCCACTCGCTTTTCGGCCTGCAAAGCATCCGCAACCTCCTGAAGGCTGAACAGGTCACCGTCGTTTTCAATTGTGGTTTCATCTGTGATTCTAACCACACGGCCGCCGGCTAAGGTGAAGGTGCTGTTTTCAATATTCACCGAAGTAACCCTCCCTTCAAACTCGTCATCCTGGTCACGAACATCACCGTCGTCAAGATTGATCTGGAAAAGTTTCTGGAAACGCTCAAAACGCAGCAGGGCGGTGCCGTCGCCATTCATCTCAACAGTACCTCTTATCGTTTTTGTTGAAGAAGAGCCGTTATTGGTTTTTTCCACTATCATTTCATAGGTAAGGGTACCGGTAACACCCTGCTCCAGGCTTTGATTTTGCCGGACAACAGACTTGTCAATTTGTACATCCAAAAAGTTTATCTCTAACTTGTAGGAGCGATCAACAGTATCCCCCTGGTCATTTGTCTTCTCAAAGTTCCCTTCTCCATTGTGAACTCCGTCGATGAGCAGCAGGTTCGAAGCCTCTGAAACCCCGTCAATAAGAAAGGTGTCATTCCTGACGAAAAAAGAGTTCTTTCGGGGTGTATTTACGTTTCCTTCGCGTGATCCTTTAAAGTCAATGGTTTCAATACGTTCCCTGTTGACGCGCGGGGCGGCAATGAAGGCACCGCTATTGTCGGTGAAAATATATTTCAGGGTATCTTTTACACTCTTTGAAAAGTTTGGTTTTGTAATAGACCGCAAGAATGTGAGGGTATGTGTACCTGTTTCGGGGTCGTAGGAGTACGTGAAGTTAGACTCACGCCCGCGTCCGCTGTTATCATCATCGTCATCATCACTCAGGCTTTTAGCTGAGGTTGTCCTTACAAATCCATCACTTGATATACCCGTTAAGGCATCATTCAAACTGCCCATTATCCCTGAGGTCTCGTCGGAAAGTGATTCTCCGATAATCTGGCTGGCAGCCTGCAGATCCTCTTGTGTGATCTCTTCATCCTGCTTGTCAACACCGCTGATTGAACAGCCGGTTATAACCAGCAACAGGGCAGCGATGCTTAAAGCCAACTTTGCTTTTTTATTATATGCAGATGTTATTTTTTTCATTATATCGTCCCGTGATTGTCGTTTGTGGTGTGATTTCACTAGTTATACACACAAACTCCCCGGGTACCCCTAATATAATTTTTAGATTTCCGGTTTAAATTGCTGAAGTGCGGCCCGAATATCCTTTAAAGCCAATCCCATATGGTTTTCAACAGTTTTCACACTAACGCCAAGTGATTCCGCGGTTTCCCGGTAGGTGAATTCCTGTATAAAACACATTTCGAAAACGAGGCTTCGCTTTTCGGGCATGACGGTTATTGCCCGGCTTATAGCTTCTTCCAGCTCGTTTGCCCGCAGGTCATCTTCGGGATTCTTCCCATCTTCTAAAACCGGCATCTCTTCAGATTCATCGAACTTTGAGTTGTCCCGGATATGATTCAGCATTCGGGTATACCCTATCCTGAAGAGATAGGCCTGTAAAGATTTGGACGGATCGATCTGTTGCCTCTGTTCCCAGATATAGATAAACGCTTTCTGCACCAGGTCCTTGGCGGCCTCTTCCGACATGCCCTTACCCATTAGGTATCTGTACAAAGCTTTATGATGTTTCTCATAAAAGGTCTTAAAAGCCTTGTGGTCACCATTTTTAATGGAGCGCGCAAGCTCGGAACGTTCCGGTTCTGAAAGTTTTGATAGGGCAAAGGCCAGTAATACTAGTTGAAATGATACCTGTCCCATCAATATCTTCAGCTATTTTTATTCGTGCTCTCTTTTTCAGGCACTATGGAAATTTTGTCGAGTGACAAACCGGCCATAATGGCATCATAGTTAGTGATATCAGTGGGGATGATGACATCATTTTTGCTGTCAGCCAGTTTAGATAGCTGAGTGATATACTTTTCTGCAAGGCGCATCTGCATGGCCTCTTTGCCTTTAGGTGAGTTCAGGGCGTCGGCAATTTGTTCGATTGAAACAGCTGTTGCCTCTGCCAGCGATTCAATCTCCTGGGCCACACCTTCTGCTTCATTTATGCGTCGCTGCATTTCTCCCTCAGAGACATTGATGATTTCGCGTTTCTCCCCCTCTGCATCGTTGATAGAAGACTCCTTTACCCCTTCTGACTTTGCGATAGTTGCACGACGCTCTCTTTCAGCAGTCATCTGTCTCTCCATCGCATTTTGAATAGTACGTGGGGTTACAATATTCTTAATCTCATATCGATGAACGCGCATACCCCAAGCCTGCTCCATTTCACTTAGTACATCTACCACCCCTTTATTGATCAGCGCGCGATCTTCAAAAGTGTCGTCCAGGTCCATAGTACCGACAATAGAACGGGTAGTGGTCTGGGCAAGCTGAACGGCGGCAAAACGGTAATTGGTAATGCCGTAGCTGGCGTTGACCGGGTCGGTAACACTCAGGTAAATCACCCCGTCTACTTCAACCTTGACGTTGTCTTGTGTAAAACATTCCTGGGGCTCAACTTCGATAGTCTCCTCTTTCAGGTCTTGGCGGTATTTAACCTGGTCGAAAAAAGGAAGCAGGGCGTGAAACCCGGGCCCAAGCGTTTTCTGGTATTTTCCGAGCCTTTCAACGATATAAGCTTTTTGCGTTGGTACAAGCTGAATGGACTGGATAAATTTATAAAGCGTATAGATGGCCAGAATTCCTATAACTCCCTGGCTGATATAGTTGATAATCATTGGTTTCCTCCCGTGGCATTAGATGTTCTGACGTTACTTGGCGTATGGTCGCTTACTTTGCTTACCCCTTCGAAAAATGTTTTTAAATTGGCTGTTTCGGTAGGCAATACGGAGACATTAGATTTCTCAATGACATTGCCCAGCTGATTGATAAACTGTTCTATCAGCTTCGTTTTTACCGCCAGGTCGCCGCCCGGTTTGGTAATGGCATTCGATACTCTCTTTATTCCCTTTGCTGTGGCAGTCGCTACCAGCTCAATCTCTTTGGCTCTTCCTTTAGCTTCATTTATTCTCTTTTGCCGGTTAGCTTCAGAGACGAGAATGGCCGCCTGTCGCTCTCCTTCCGACTCATTGATTTTGAAGTCCCGTGAACCTGTTGATTCGGTAATCTCAGCTCTTTTTTCTCGTTCCGCTTCCATCTGTTTTTCAAGCGTGTTGATGAGATTGTCGGACGGGCGGATGTTTCTTATCTCATACCTCATAACTTTAATACCCCAGGGGTCGGAGGCTTTGTCAATCTCACGCACTATATTTTCATTCATCTGCTCCCGTTCCGAGAAGGTGTCATCCAGGGTTATTTTACCGATCTCGCTGCGCATAGTTGTCTGGGCAAGGTTGATGGAGGCCAGTTTATAGTTTCCGATTCCGTAGCTGGCTTTGTAAGAATCCATGACTTTCACATAGACCAGCCCGTCGACCTCCACTTCAATATTGTCTTTAGTAATGCAGGTCTGGCTGGGTACGTCGATAACCTGTTCCCGCATTTCCTGCCGGTAAGCGGCCCGGTCAACAAAGGGGATAAGAAAATGAAATCCCGGCTTTAAGGTTTTATTGTATTTGCCGAGGCGTTCCTTGATTACCTCTTCACGCATCTCAACAATTTTGAATACCTTGGTGACGATAAAAATACCCAGGGCTATAAAGATTAGTAGGTAAGTCCACATAAAATTCAGATTTATTTAGTTGTTGGTGTATCCTTGTTTCATTAATTCTAAGCCTGAACGACTACAAACAGTAGCGCAATCAATGGTTAATCTTCCAATTCATCCAGGGGTTCTACGACCCAGGTTACATTGTCGCGGTATTTAATTTTTGCTTTTTGGCCTGGTTTCAAGTCTCCTTCCATTGTGCGGGCCTGCCAGGATATACCCTGAAATTTAATTCTGCCGCTGTTATCCTGATCATTGATGGGCTCTACCACTTCAACAATCTGGCCCATAGCCTCAAAATCCTCATCCGCAAGTTTGAAGAAGCTGTCACCGCCCCAGTATTTCATAAGCAAGGGTCGGAAAATCAGTATCATGGCGATTGCGGTGCCCAGCCACGTCAGGATGGAAGAACCCGGTTCTACAAGTATGCCAAAGTATCTCAGAACCCCAACAAAGATACCGCTAAAGCCAAGGAAAAAAGAAACCCCGCCGGGGATAAGCGTCTCCAGGATCATTAGCGCCGTACCGCCGATTAAAAAAATCCAGGTTAATGTCTCACCATCCATACGTATCGTTAATTAATGGTTTATGTTTGCCATTCGATAGAAAAGCATTTATAAAATTATATCATTCCCTTATATCATTACCAAATAAAACAGGAGATGATCAGTGGGAGATTTCTCAGGTCTTGTGGTCTGCTTCCGAAGAGAGGGGGATAGCCCGGACCCGTAGATCAAAAAAGGATATATCCTGAGATTTATATTGCCATATTTTAAAGAATATAAATTATAATACCCGTTAAAATTTGTCGATTTCAGATGGTTAAATGAGCAATATTTTGTTTCGATTAGAAGATTAGAATCTGCAAATATTAGTATATATTGCGTTATTTTAATTTTCTTCGCACATTATTTTTCCTAAAATCATCTACAGATAAAAGAAGACTATTAATCCCAAATAAGATGACAGGTAACAAAAAAGTTTACCTTATAATTATATTTTGCCTGTTTGCGGCAGGCAGCGTATATGCCCAAAATATCTCGATGAGATTCGATCATCTTACTATTCAGGATGGCCTTTCCCAGAGTACCGTAAATGACATAATTCAGGACAGTAAAGGTTTTTTATGGTTTGCAACCGATGACGGACTGAACCGATACGACGGCTATGGCTTTACCGTTTACAAGAACGTACCCGGCGATTCAACTTCTATCTCCGATAATTCCATTAATAAGCTCATTGAAGACCGCAAAGGCAATATCTGGGTGGCAACCAAAGACGGCGGACTTAATAAGTTTAACCGCAATACGGAAACCTTTGTCAGGTATAAGGCCGACCCATCCGACTCTACCAGCCTGAGCGATAATTTTGTTACCACTCTGTTTGAAGACCGTTCCGGAGTAATTCTGATCGGAACCCAGAAAGGGCTCGATATCTACCAGCCTGAAAGGGACAGTTTTCTGCATTATAAGTCGGATCCCGGCAATGAGAACTCCCT
>DATFJD010000530.1:0-7178 GCA_035269475.1 Halalkalibaculum sp. | reverse complement strand
ATCGTTCATTAAAAACATGTTCTCGAGGGTAGTAGTATCACTTTCAATACTGCTGTTCGCCTCTAAAAACTGTTGATATAGGGGGCGCTGAAAGAAGCTCTGCATCTCCTGCCTCATACTAATGTAGCGTTCCTGAAAGGCTGTATGCTCTTCTCCCAGCTCCGATCCGAACATCATTCTGTCCAACTGCAGATTAGTCTCGTGTACATCGGACTTTAAGTCCTTCATTGAACTAATTAAACTGTTGTAGTTCTCATTTAATCGAAGCTGATAGAACAGCATCCCCGACACAAGTACAAGGCCGATGAGAAAAATAGATATCATGCTGATTAAGCGCGTCTTAATTTTCATCCGATTCCCTCAAGTAAGTAGATAGAGAAAGGAATTCTAATTTTGGAAGTCATAAGACCTCCAAAATTAGAATAACCTCAAAAGCTTTAAGATAAATTACTTAGCTTAAACAAAATGTGAGCATTCTAAATTTGAAAAATTTACAATATTTTTCAAATTTAGAATTGCTGAGATAGAGAAAGGGCCCTGGACACGACCAGGGCCCCTAGAAATTAGGTCTTAGTTACCCTGCCATTCACTTAACAGCTGGTCGTAGGAAACTGTCTCAGGTTCTTCATCGGGGCGTTCGGCCTTAGGCGATCCGGGCTGGTCAAGCCAGTATTGCGGGTCACGCGGTTCGTTCAGCTCTGGTGAGAACTGTTTCAGATTCATCTTACCCATCAGATCGTCCATATCTGCGGCAAGCTGGTTCATTGCCTCTTCAGGGGTAGCCTCACCGGTTACGGCAAGTGCTATATTCTTCCACCACTGTTCGGCAAGCAAGGGATAATGAGGTACGTTAGGACCGGTATCTGTCCACATGTACTCTACCGGAGATTTGTAGAAGGTAATTATACCACCATAGGTGTGCTTCTCCTCTTCGGCAGCAAGGTATTCAGATTCTACAGTACTACGGCGAACAGGAGTTCGTCCAACCAAGAACTTCTTCAGACTTACGGACTTTGATACTGCAAACTGAGCCCACAGCCATGCGGCGGCACGGTCATCGCCCTGCACACTGTCTTTCAAGATGGTCCAGCTACCTGCATCCTGATATCCAACCTTCATACCTTCGTCCCAGTATTTACCATGAGGAGTCGGAGCAACACGCCATAGAGGGGTGCCGTCGTCGTCGGTTACCGGGCTGTCCGGATCGTTGAAGGCCGGGTCTGCAAGCCAGGTGATGTACTGGAAGGGGCGCTGGGCTACGTTACCACGAGAGGGAGTAGGTCCGGCTTCCGACCAGGTCATTGAAGCGGCATAAGGAGGTGCAAAATTTTTCATCCACTCTACATACTTAGTGGTAGCGTAAATTGCTGCGGGGCTGTTTGCTGCACCACCACGAGATACGGATGCACCCTTTGGTATTTTGTTCTCTACACGAATTCCCCATTCATCAACCGGGAGGCCGTTGGGAATACCCTTGTCGCCGGCCCCTGCTATGGAGAGCCATGCATCGGTAAAACGCCAACCGAGGGAGGGGGATTTTTTACCATAGTCCATGTGGCCGTATACATCGACACCGTCGATAGTTCCGTCACCGTTTACTTCATTGGTAAAGAAATTGGCAATATCTTCGTAGGCAGCCCAGTTTACCGGAACACCAAGTTCATAGCCGTAGATATCTTCAAACTGTGCTTTAAATTCTGGATTGGTAAACTAGTCGTAGGGGAACCAATACAGATTGGCAAACTACTGGTCGGGTAGCTGCAATTGGTTGCCGTCGTAATCTTGACCAAATTCAGGGTTGAGCCAGTCATTAATGTCCAGCATCGGATTAGTTACTTTTGCACCCTCTCCAACCATGTAGTTGTTCAGGTTCAAAGCGCTGTTTGCACGCAGGTGAGTACCAATCAAGTCGGCATCATTTACATAAATGTCGTACAGTTTGCGTCCGGTTTGCATTTGCCTCTGTACGCGGTCTACTACTTCACCTTCACCAATAATATCGTGGGTTACTTTAATACCGGTAATATCTTCAAAAGCCTTTGCTAAAACATCGGCTTCCCACTTATGAGTGGCGATACCTTCGGCTACTGATTTAATGTGCATGCCGCGATACGGTTCGGCGGCCTTTGCAAACCATTCCAGTTCTTGACGCTGTTCCTCTTTAGAAAGAACTGAAGGTGAAAACTCTTCAATCCATTTCTCAATAACTTCGCTGCTTTCCTCGGCTGTCATTTCTTCCTGCTGGCCTTCACCAAACAGTGTTGCCGGTACGATCAGCAGCATTACTGCTATTAGCAGTACAAGAGCTCTTCTCATAACACTCTCCTTTTTTATTTTTTGGTTTTTCTTGAGTCCTTGCAGGACTTTGTTGTGTTCCTTTGTTCCAGCCAGTCTTATCAACCCCACTTGAACTCAACGAAAAACCAGATTGCCGCAACTATTACTGCACCTAATAACATATTCTCCCCGAAAATCCCAAGCCAAATAAGAAGAATTGCTATAGTCGACAGTATTCCAATGAAAAGGCGATCTCCCCTGCCAGTTTCAATCGGCAGGAAGCCCTTTCTATCTACATTTGGACTGTATCGGTTCAACACAGCAAGAAATGTGATTGAACCGAAAATTGCTAAGAAAAACAGCCCGCTCTGCCATGTCCAATACATCCACCCGAAGGTTTGTATTAACCAGTCTATCATTTGTTACACCCTTCCTAAGGCAAAGCCTTTGGCCATATAGTTTCGTACGAAATATACCACTATTGCGCCCGGTATGATGGTCAATACACCGGCGGCGGCTAATAGTCCCCATTTTACTCCTTCTGCTCCTATTCCAACTGTCAAAGTTACTACCACCGGTTTCGCCTCGGTAATAGTTGCTGCCTTGGCAATAATCAACTCGACCCATGAAAAGGTGAAGCTGAAGAAGGCGGTCACACCAATACCGGGAGCTACCAGAGGAAAGAAAATCTTGCGAAAAAAGTGGGGGAAGCTGTAACCGTCTACAAAAGCGGTTTCATCTATCTCCTTGGGTATGCCTGACATAAATCCCTCTAAAATCCAGATAGCTAAAGGAATATTGAACAGGCTGTGGCCCAGGGCAACCGCCAGATGGGTATCATGGATGCCAAGTGTAAAAAACAACTCAGTAAAGGGAACAATAAAAATCGCCGCAGGAGCCATTCGGTTGGTCAGCAGCCAGAAGAACAGATGCTTATCTCCAAGAAAGTTATAGCGTGAGAAAGCATAGGCACCTGGAATAGCAACTACCAGCACAATTATTACATTCAAAAACACATAGGTAAGTGAGTTTCTAAAACTATTCATCCAGGTACTCGAGGTGAATATTTCCACATAATTCTTAAAGGTCAGCTCTTTTGGAAATATGGTCAGCCCACTAAGAATCTCAGTGTCATACTTTAGTGAAGTAATCAGCATCCAGTAAATCGGGATGAACAACAGGATGAAGTAGACGATTAGGAAAATGTATCGTTTTTGTAGTTTCTTTTGATCGCGTCTCATGCCTTTTGACTCTCCCCTGAACCGAGTTTGTTCAATAATTGAAAGAATATATAACTCATCACAATTACTATAAAAAGATAGATGAGCGATGCCGCACCGGCATATCCAAGCTCATACGATTGAGCCTTTCGAGCCACAAACAGACTCATAAAAGTCGTCGTATTTCCAGGACCTCCGCCCGTCAATAACAGCGGTTCGGCGTATATCTTAAATGAGTCCATGAAGCGCAGCAGAAATGCTAATACCAGTACCGGCCGCAGTTTCGGAAGAATTACAAAACGGAAAACTTTCCATCTTGAAGCCCCGTCAATTTCTGCAGCTCGATAAAAGGCATCCGGTATTGCTAAATATCCGGCATAGGAAAGGAGTGCAACCAGCGGGGTCCAGTGCCACACATCTAAAAGGAATAGAGTAACCGGCGCATCTACCGGATCCAGCGATACGTTGTATTCATATCCTACCCAGCTCAGAACTTCAGCTATCAAACCGATATCCGACTGGCTGAACAGACGCCATACAATACCGACGACGTTATAAGGTATCAGCAGAGGAATGCCCAGCAATACCAGTGATATCGCCACCCCAATGCCCTTCTTCGGCATTGAAAGAGCTATTGCAATTCCCAGAGGTATTTCCACAGCCAGAATAGATACGCTGAACAGTAATTGCCGGCCGAGGGCTCCACGAAAGGCAGAGTCCCGCATTACATCCACAAAGTTCGCAAACCCGACAAACTCGGGAATAGAACCGGAGAAAATATAGTGGAGAGAATAATTCACTACCGTCATCAATGGGATAAACGCACTCAGAGCCATTACAGCTAAAGCAGGTACTAAAAACAGCCATGCTCTATTATCATATTTCATTCATCAACCTCCAATCTTAAATCTGTGCATGCTGTCATCAGATTACTTTTTTTCCATCTTTGTAAAACTTTACTTCCTCTTCCGGGAAGCTAAGCCAGGCAGTATCACCCTCGCTTATGGACATATCTTCGGGGGCCCGACTCTTCACATCTAAGGTATCTACCGTCGCGGTGACGATTTTATAGGCGCCGGTATCCTCTACCAGCTTTACAACTCCGGACACCGCGTTTTTGGTTTTTTCAGGACTAAGTTGGACATATTCAGGCCGGATACCGAAAGTAAACTCATTCCCATGCTCCAGCAGTTGTGCTGCCAGCTTTTTGCTGATTTTGAAGGAAGTACCGTTGAATTTTACTGTACCCTCTTCATCAACACTACTCTCCATCATATTCATCCCCGGACTGCCGATAAAATATCCGATAAACATACTTTCGGGGTTTTCGTGCAGCTCTTTCGGGCTCCCGGTTTGGTCAATTTTACCCACCTGCATCACCGTCACCTGTTCGGCAAAGGTCAGGGCTTCGTGTTGGTCGTGGGTCACATAAATCATAGTAAAATCGAGCTCTTCCTGTACCTGCTTCAATTTACGCCGCAGGCCCCACTGAGCCTTGGGGTCGATAACCGTGAGGGGTTCATCTAAAAGCACCGCCGCCGTATCCGGCCGTACAATACCGCGTCCTAATGAAACCTTCTGTTTGTCCGCTGGATTCAGCTTTCCCGCCGGCACCTTCAACAAACTGGTTATTTCCAGTATTTCTGCCACTTCGTACACCCGCTTACGGATGGTGTCACTGTCCACACCGTCATTGGCCAAGGGAAAAGCAATGTTACCGTACACATTCATAGAGTCATACACCACCGGAAACTGAAATACCTGCGCGATGTGCCGCTCCTTTGCCGAGAGTTCGGTTACATCTTTACCATCGAACAAGACCCTCCCCTTTGAAGGCGTGGTAAGACCAGAGATAATCTTAAGCAGGGTTGTTTTTCCGCATCCTGACGGCCCCAACAGGGCAACCGCCAAACCGTTTTCATATGTTACGTTAATGTTTTCTACCGCATATTGCGGGTCCTTCGTTTTTCCCTCTTCGAGGTCGTAACTATGCCATACATCTATTAACTGAATTGTTGCCATATTGTTTCTCTACCCCCCGTTTAACCTTGTACCGCTTCTGTTTTTGCGCATAACTCGTGAGTATCCACGTCAAAAATGTAGAAACGTTCCGGATCGAGATACAATTTCATGGTCTCGCCGATACCGTACGAAATTAGCTCCTGCATTAGCACAATAATTTTTTTGCCGCGGTGGTCGACATGCAGCTCCGTATCGGAACCAACCGCTTCTGAGAGTTGAACAGTGCCGTCGATTTCAACCATAGAATCGGATTCACGGTTGGTGGAAACCATATGAGCATGAATGCCAATGTAGTACTTATCCTTCCTCAGTGTTTCATGCAGGCGGCTTACATCGATTTTGAACTGGTCAGTCACCCTGATGTATAGGCGACCGTCCTCTTCAACTTTGTGCCCCTCATGGATGTTCATAGTCGGATAGCTAAAATACTCGCCAACTTCTACAAACTGAGGGTTGTGGTACACCTCTTTGACCGGACCGTACTGCAGGATTTTCCCTTTATGCAGAAAAGCCACGTGCGATGCCATTCCCAGCGCATCGATAGGTTCCGGGGTAGCATACACCAGGGCACCGCCCTTTTCACGGAAGATCAACTTAAGTTCTCCCCGTAATTCTTCTCGCAGCTTGTAGTCAAGGTTTGCCAGGGGTTCATCTAAAAATACGTATTTAGTGCCTTTACTCAGCGCCCTGGCCAAAGCGGTTCGCTGCTGCTGCCCGCCGCTGACCTCCTCCGGCAGGTGATCCAAGATATGAGTAATGCCCAATAAATCAGCATTAGCCCGTACCTGCTTATCAATCTCCTGTTCGCTTAGTTTGGTCTTTGAAACCCTTAGTGGAGATGCGATATTTTCATAGATAGTAAAGGATGGATAATTTACAAACTGCTGGTATACCATAGCTATGTTCCGTTTTTGAACTGAAAGCTTGGTTACATCTACCCCATCAAAGTAGATTTTACCGCTGTTTGGTTTTTCTATTCCCGCAAGTAAGCGCAACAGTGTGGTCTTTCCGGAGCCGGTTGGAGCGAGTAAAACGGAAAAATCTCCGTCATTTACCTCCAAATTTATATTTTCCAGCTTCGGATAACCGGCCTGATGGAGCTTAGTCACATTTTCAACAACAATGCCCATGGAGAATCTCCTCCGGTGTATATAATATAAAATTATTGTAGCACAGCATCCTAGGCTGTCAAGAAAAAAACGTTAATTTTCGTTCATACTGGTGAATAAATAATGACTTATTGTTCACAAACATTCACCCATTTATTGACAACTTTGATGGGTCTATGTACTATTATTAGCATGAGCGGATCACAATCAGAAGAAGTCTTTGACCTGGCTATTATCGGTGCCGGAGTAAGCGGTGCATCAATTGCCCGGCGTTTGTCGATGTATGACATACAAATCGCCCTCATAGAGAAGGAAACCGATGTGTCCTTCGGCACATCGAAAGCCAATTCGGGCATTATACACGGCGGTTTTCACCACGAGCCTTCCCTGCTAAAGTCACGCTTGGAACTGCAGGGTAACCTTATGTTCGACCAGCTTCAGCGTGAGCTGCACTTCCCCTTTACCCGCTGCGGTATTCTGGTAGCTGCGATGAACGAGGAAGAAATGAAGACGGTTCAGTACCTGTACGACCGGGGCCGAAAAAACGGGG
>DATFJD010000529.1:0-2216 GCA_035269475.1 Halalkalibaculum sp. | reverse complement strand
CAATATGTAAGAGTTAAATTGGAATAGAATTTACACAAGATTTATAACAGCTTTTATAACAAAGTTATTTATTAGTTAAAAAAACTACACTCCCGCTACGAAGGGCCTGGTTGACCGATAATTTTGTTGCCTCACCGACCTTATAGGCCCGTACTCGGGAGAAGAACTCCCTCTGAGCTGTGTTTTGATGAGACATTTGTACTAATAATCAGGTCCCCTGTCCTTAATACTCCCATCCTATCAGATCCCTGATCACTTCCGGCTCCGGTGCCTTCCTGACTTTCAGTCCGATATCCAGTTCAGATGCCAAATAATCAAGGGCCGGTTTCATCCACTGTTCATTGGCAGCATCCATTTCGTCACCTATTAATGCCATCTGATATAAATGGATCAGTTCCTTGAAAACGGGTTTGGCAGAGGTCTCGATGACCTCCCTCTCACCTGTCTCCTGTAATTCATTCCAAACCGATAGCAGATTATCGAGGTTTTCCCTGATCAATTGCCCATATCTATCTGTCTTTCCCGCAGCCTCCCGAATTTGCCTGATAACCAGTTCGAAACCTTCTGACTTTGCGGCTGCCCTAAGCATGTCGAGCACAATGATATTTCCGGAGCCTTCCCAGATAGGCAACACATTAACATCCCGGAACAGTTTTGGCATGACAAAATCCTCAATATAGCCGTTTCCTCCCATCAGCTCCATGCACTCCCGGACCATATAAACAGCGTCTTCCGCTGATTTCCACTTTGCCATGGGTATGAGTATTCGCATCAGCTCTTTTTCAGATTCCTTGCCCTCTTCCGCAGCATCCGTTGCCCGTATGGCTCTCCAAACCAGAAGGAAATCGGCTATGAAGCGGGCCCCCAGTTCATGAAATTTTGAGCGGATCAGGGCATGTTTGGTTGCCGACAGATTAAAAATAATGCGATGATTCAGGTACTGGTACGCTTCAATGAGGGCCCGGCGAATACCTCCTATTGCCGCAACAGAATTATAGGTTCGTGAAATATTGATCATTTCCGTCATCAGCTTAAAGCCCCTATTTTCTTCTCCCAATAAAGTGCCAACCGTATTTCGGAAATTGACTTCACCGGTTGCCATAGACCGTACCCCGAGTTTATTTTTCAGGCGTATAATTTCCATGGGATTTCTCCTGCCGTCCGGCAGCTGTTTCTCGACCAGGAACAGGGAAAGGCCACCGGTACCGTCTTCTATTTCTCCGGTACGGGCTAGAGCCATTATTACCTCCGCATTGACATTGCTGCAAAACCATTTCTCCCCGTTTAACAGGTATCGACGGCCTTCCGCCTGTTCTGCCGACACCAGGTTTCTTGCCACATCGGAGCCTCCCGATTTTTCCGTAAGAAACATCGCACCTGTATAAAGTTCATCCCCTTCCCTGGATGAAAGCCGTGGCAGCAATCTCTCTTTTTCATCTTCTTTCGCATAGCGATCTACCAGGTGTGCCGCTCCGTCAGTCATGCAGAGCGGACAATACACCCCAAGTTCACTCATGGCATACAGTTGACCGACAGCGTAACCCAGTTGCTGTCTTTGTCCGGAAAATTTTCTCCGCAGTTTCTTATGATACTTAACATAAAACATCTCCGATTCGGCGGCGATATCCAACAGATCACCGTAGGCAGGGTGAAATTCCACTTCGTTGATCTCTTCTCCCAGTTTGGACCGCTGCTTGAGTCTGGGTTCCTGTTTATCCGCTTTTTGAGAAAGATCATCCATGTAAACGGCAGCCTGTTTGCCCAGCTTGTCCAGTTTGTCCTCCATATAATCCAGGGCCGAAGCAGAGAGGTGTTTGTCAAGATAAGACCTTAATATGAGATCGCTGCGGTAGAAATTGCTGCTTATTCTTGCATCTTCCGTCAAAACCCGGTTTTTAATCTGAGTCATGGCTACTCCTGATATTCTTGTGGTTGCTTATTAATCATCCTACAAGCCTTTTGTATAAGAGTCAAGATGTACTGATGAATAAGGAAGACTCAATCTCACAACATGAATCCGAACTGCTGAGCCGGTCCTGATCAGACTGCTGAGTAAAATAGTACAATCGGTTCTAATCTAAAATATCACGCATTATCGATTTAGCCCCTGAAAGATCGCGGTACGAGTGACAGGTCAATTCCGGCGAGCCCTTTATCATTGCTGAGACTGATTCTTCACTATTCTCGCGAAACAAGCAATAAATGGGCTTCTTCAA
>DATFJD010000528.1:0-5250 GCA_035269475.1 Halalkalibaculum sp. | reverse complement strand
AACACCCTCAAGGGCTTTTGAAAGCCGGCTCAGTGAGATCTCAGCCGCATAGGCCGGATGCTTGATTTCATAGACCTTAAGCAGAGATTGGTCAACCGGAAACAGCCTGCCGATTTCCCGTCCATTTATGGAATAAAGCAGCGCATGGCCATTCTCGGAGTTCTCGATTGCGCTTTCAGGGACAAACTGTTTCAGGAAGCTGTGCAGCGTTGCCTTCAGGTCAAAAATATCATACAGCTCCGGGTCCGTCTTCCAGTGATCGATATGCTTGAAGCCTGCGAGGCCAAGAAGAAGGTGGGTTTCTTCCTGTATATCACTGTGATAGGTTCCTGAATCAGCCCTTTCAAAAACGTTTCCTACTTCAAAGAAGCGAACTCCTTTCGCATTCCTGTTGAAATTGTAGGCTACCGACTTTAAGAAACCGTATAACAAGGAAGGGCGAAGGGTAGTCATGTCCGCTGAAATTGGGTTCAGGGTGTGAACCATGTTATCCAGGTTACCAAGCCGACCGGCGTCTTTATCAGGCATGAGGGAATTACTGTAGATCTCCCTGAACCGAAGCCCTATTGCGATTTTCTTAGCCTTGGACTTCAATTTTTCCCAGTCATTAATGGGTTCAGGCGAGGTGAAGCGCGTATGCCTGGGAGCTTCAATCTTATTATAGTCATAAAGGCGGCCGACTTCTTCAATAAGGTCTACTTCCCGCTCCAGGTCGGGCCGGAAGGAGGGTATACGGTAGGTAATAGCATCATCAGATTTATCCAGTTCTTCAAGCTCTAGCCCGTTCAGGAGGCTGTTGATTTCCTGAATGTCAAAATCGGTACCCAGCAGGCGATTGACGTAGTTTTTGCGCAGGGTCAGTTCGCGGATTTCTGCCTTCTTGGGATGCACGTCTGTGCATTGCTTACCCGTTTTGCCGCCGGTCAGCTCGGCAATGAGTTTGGCAGCGTGCTCTGCGGCGATGCGCTGCATTTCAGGATCAATACCCCGTTCAAAACGGTAGGAAGCATCAGTCTGCAGTGTCTGCTCCTTGGCTGTTTTTCGTATGGAACCGGGATCGAAATAGGCACTTTCCAACAGTATATCGGTCGTTGAGTCGCTCACTTCCGAATCGACGCCGCCCATGATACCCGCAATGGCTACCGGTTCCTCTCCATCACAAATAAACAGCGTGCCCGGTGAACAGTCTCTTTTAATATGGTCAAGGGTTTCAAAGCTGATTTCTTCATCGAAATCCTGCACCACAATTTTATTACCCTTCAGGGTACTCATGTCAAAAGCATGAAGGGGTTGCCCCATTTCATACATGACGTAGTTGGTGGCATCCACTACGTTGTTAATCGGACGCACGCCAATAGCCTTCAATCGATCCTTCAGCCACTTGGGTGACTCCTCTATTTCAACATCCCTGATGATCTTTCCCACATAACGGGGACACTTCTCCGGGTTCTTAATAGTTATCTCAAAATCGGGGAGGGGCTCTGCTTCCTCAAAGTCAGTTTGATAAGGTTTGTTCAGGTCAAGATTCAGGGCGGCAGCCAAATCCCGGGCTACACCGAGGTGGCAGGTTGCGTCGGGACGGTTAGGGGTGATGGCGATGTCAAAAATGGAATCGGTATAGAAGTCAAATACCTCATTGACAGGTTTCCCTATTTCCAGGTTCTCATCCAGCACCATAATTCCATCATGTCCGGTGCCAAGGCCCAGTTCATCCTCGGCGCAGATCATACCTTTCGATTCTTCACCGCGCAGCTTGGCCTTCTTTATTTTGAGATTGCTGCCGTCTTCCAACTTAATCGGCAGGGTAGTACCGACGGTTGCAACCGGTACTTTTTGTCCCTTTGCAACATTATCGGCACCGCAAATGATTTGAAGCTTTTCCGTGCCGGTATTTACCTTACAGATTCGAAGCCGGTCAGCGTTGGGATGGTCACTTACCTCAAGCACTTCGCCTACAATTACCCCTTCAAGTGAAGATCCGAACTCTTCCACTCCTTCCACTTCGAGCCCGATAAGCGTGAGTTTTTCAGCCGTTTCTTCGGCACTCAGTTCAAGGTCGATAAATTCTTTAAGCCAGTTATAGGAAATATTCATTAGTCGGTAACTCTGTATTTAATCGTTGGTACAAACAAAATTTCGGATTTTGTCACTTGAACTGGTCGAGGAATCGTATATCATTGTCATAGAAAACGCGAATATCATCCATGCCGTGACGCAGCATGGCAATGCGTTCAACCCCCATTCCCCAGGCAAAACCGGTGTATTTCTCCGGGTCGATATCCACGGATTTAAAGACATTGGGATCTACCATGCCCGAACCCAGGATTTCCAGCCACTTGCCGCTGCCGTTGGTTTCCCACCAGATATCCATCTCCAGGCTGGGTTCGGTAAAGGGAAAGAAACCCGGACGAATGCGGTATTTAACGTCGGTGCCGAACATAAGGCGTGCAAAACTGATAAGTGTCTCCTTGAGATCGGCCACGCTTACGTCGGTATCGACGTAGAGGGCCTCAACCTGGTGAAAAAGAAAATACGACTTTGGTGTAACCGCTTCATTGCGGTAAACCCGTCCGGGCATGATGGCTCGAATCGGCGGTTTTTGTTCTTTCATCAGGCGAATTTGAACAGGGGAGGTGTGCGTTCTCAGCACCAGGTCTTGTTTATCCCGGCTGTCGTACTTCTCCACAAAGAAAGTGTCTTGCTCGTCACGCGCGGGATGGTTTGGCGGAAAATTCAGCGCGGTGAAATTATGAAAATCATCTTCTATTTCCGGGCCGTCAGCGATAGTAAATCCCAGCCGGTAAAAAATCTCCTTCATCTCTTCGAGCGTCTGCGTCAGCGGGTGGTAGGAGCCCATGGGCAGGGGCGGAGGGGGCAGGGTGATATCATCTGTTGCCTTTTGGGCGGCTTCTTCCCGGTCTTCCAGCTCTTTTTCAGCTTCATCATAAATTTGCTGGGCCAGGTTTTTAACCTCGTTCATAGCCTTGCCCACCTTGGCTTTTTCCTCATTGGGAACTTCTCCCATCTTGCCGAACATGGCCTGAACCTTACCTTTCCGGGAGAGGTAGGTCAGTCGAAACTCTTCCAGCTCCTCCTCATTGGAAATGGTAAACTGCCGGATTTCTTTTTTAAGGGATTCTATGTCTGAAAGCATTTAGTAGATATTTCTCAGAAGGTTAATAAAATCATGCACAGTACGCAGGCAATATTTACAGGCTGAATCACCATGGTATAGTTTCTCGGCTGACGTAACTATGTATGCAGGCTCAAAGCTATAGAAATGACTATTCTCCATCAATAAAAAAACCGACCCCGAAATGAACGGGACCGGTTTACAAGATACGTGACACAGCCTAATTTTGTGCTTCTTTTACAAGGGCTGTGAATGTTTCCGGATCATTGACGGCAAGATCAGCGAGGACCTTGCGGTTGATCTGAATATCTTTCTTTGAGAAGGCTCCCATCAGCCTGGAGTAGGTAGTACCGTTTTGACGGGCAGCAGCATTGATACGTGTGATCCAGAGTTTTCTAAACTCACGTTTGCGAACTTTGCGATCGCGATACTGATATGTCATCGCTTTCTCTACCGCATTCTTCGCAACGGTATACACATTCTTACGTCTGCCCCAGTAACCTTTCGCCTGCTTTAGAATCTTGCGGCGACGGCGACGGGAAGCCACATTATTAGTAGATCGTGGCATTTTGTCGAATATTTAAATGTTAATAGTTAAATGAACTAGCTCTTATAAGGAATCATCTTCTTGACTTTTTTCTCCTGGGTCTTATCGACCGTGGTATCTTTGCCAAGCTTACGCTTCCGTTTGCTCGTTTTTTTAGTGAGGATGTGGCTTTTGCCCGCTTTCTTGCGCTTTACCTTACCGGTACCGGTAACTTTAAAACGCTTTTTCGCCCCACTGTTTGATTTCATTTTTGGCATAAGTGAAACACCTACTTGAAATTTCTTAGAATTAAAAGGCTTTGAAGATATGAATAATAACCTTCAGATTAAACAAAGATCGCAGATTTATTTGATGAAGCTGATTATGCTGATTGGCAATTTACGGCGTTGCCACAAATTACAGATATACATATAGCAATGTACCTTACTAATTTGTCAGTTTAAGACTGTTAGGACTACAAGTGTACATTTATTGGCGCAGCCAATAAACATCAGTGCAATCAGATCAATCAGCTTAATCTGTGATCAGTTTTTCTTATTGGGCGACAGCATCATAATCATGCGCCGTCCTTCCATATTGGGCTTGGATTCAATTTCACTGATGTCATCCAGCTCTTCGGCCAAGTCGAGCAGCAGCTCTTTTCCGCGTTCCGTATAAAGCATATCTCGTCCCCGGAACTGAACAGTAGCCTTCACTTTATCGCCGCCTTCCAGGAATTCACGGGCGTGCCGGGTTTTAAACTCAAGATCATGGTCATCTGTATTGGGACGAAATCTCAGCTCTTTAACCTGAACGGTATGCTGTTTTTTCTTGGCTTCTTTTTCTTTCTTCTTCTTTTCGTACATGTATTTCCCAAAATCGATCACTTTGCAGACCGGCGGCTTGGCATCGGGTGCAACCTCTACCAGGTCCAGATCATAAGATTCTGCAATTTGAATAGCGCGATCGATGGGCACTATTTCATGGCCTTCGTCCGGTTTGATAATGCGGACTTTCGATGCTCTGATTTCATCGTTAACATTAGGGCGGTCATCATTGCCCCGTGGTCGTCTTCTTCTTCCGATAAGTAACCTCTATAATATTTTATTAATTGTTATCGTGTGTTGTGCCAATGGCACAAACTATTTTGGATTCTTTTTAGAATCAATCTCTTGGTTGAGATTAGAAATAAATTCAGAAAAATCAAAGGTGCCGATATCGCCTTCTTTATGCCTGCGAACCGATACCGTGCCTTCTGACTGTTCCTTGTCACCTACTATCAACATATAAGGTATCTTGCTCGTTTCAGCATCGCGTATTTTTGCACCGATTTGTTCGCTGCGATCGTCCACTTGCACGCGGATATCCTCTTCTTTCAGACGCGAGGCACACCGGTAGGCATAGTCATTATGATCGTCGGAGATGGCGATGATCTTAACCTGCACCGGTGTCAGCCAGACCGGGAAATCACCGGCAAAGTGTTCAATTAGGATGCTCACAAAACGTTCCATCGATCCGAAGGGGGCCCGATGGATAATAACCGGGCGGTGCCTGTTATTATCCGAGCCGATATAGGTGAGGTCGAAGCGTT
>DATFJD010000527.1:0-3584 GCA_035269475.1 Halalkalibaculum sp. | reverse complement strand
AAACCGGGCAAGATGAAACTGAAAGACGTGCTGGCCAAGCTGATAGACAATCCGAGAGAAATATTGAACCTGGAGGTTCCGAAAATTGAGGAGGGCGCACCTGCAAACCTGACTTTATTCAATACCGACCGGGAGTGGACTTTTGAGAAAAAGCATATTAAATCAAAATCCAAAAATTCTCCCTATGTAGGGTCTCAGATGGTCGGTAAAGCTGAAGCCATATATAATAACGGCCAGTTTATCATAAATGACTGAGTAACTGCAGAATTAAACGGCAGGCCTATCCGTTATCTTTTTCAAAAAGCAATCAGATGTCTAAGACAGTACCCCTTCGATTATTAATCGCTTCCGTCTGTTTTCTGGTGGGAGCCGTTTTGTTTCCCGCTGATTTGCTGGGTCAGCGCATCGCAGGATCTGTACCTGATTCAGAATTCGGTCAGATACCGGATTCCCTGTTCAGCATGAACGAGTATGCTCCCCGGCCCGATGCCTCGTTTATTTATACTGTTAAAGAGCTCGATGTAAATTTTGAGAATGACGAAAATTCAATTGTAGCCTTGCTGGATTATTATGTCAGGATCAAAGTTTTTGATGCCTCAGCCAGGGAAGCCTCAATTGTTGCGATACCATATTATTTTGAAAGGGGCATTGAAGAGGTTGAGAATATCCGGGCTGCCACTCACACACGAAATGGAGAGAAGGTGCCTTTGCAAGACGATTCCATCCGCAGAATAAATATAAATTCCAGGTATAACGTCATTGAATTTACAATGCCGCAGGTTGAGGATGGGGCAATATTAGAATACTCCTATCGCATACGGCGGCGATATATCGAAGAGCTCCCCGATTTCTACCTGACCAATCAGGCACCGACAGCGATGGCAAAGGTCAGTATAACCTATCCCGGGTATTTGAGGTACGATACTATTGAAGAGAACTTTGAAGGGGAGGTGAACCGATATACACAGAGAATTGATACCAGCTCCGCAGCAAAAATATTTACAGTTCCACAGCCTGACCCGATTCTGCAAGAGACTTATGTAGCACAGGATATACCGCCAATTGAGGAGGAAGCTTATATATCTTCTATAGATGATTACCGGGGCAAGCTGAAGTTCAAGCTTAGTGAGTTTGGCATCCCCAGGCAGAGACTGGAGAACAGCTGGAAGCTGGTGGTAGCCGAGTTGCGGCGCAATCAAAATGTGCTTAAAATTGCTGAGCAAAATACCGAAGCACGCGCCATAGGCGAGAAAATCGGAAAGCTATTCGACACTAAAGAAGCCGTACAGGACAGCATATTCAGGTACGTAAACAGTACGGCCAACTTCAATGGCAGCAAAAGTCCCTACAGCGAAGTGAGCGACAGTACTGTGCTGAGCGGCGATCCTGTTAACCAGGCTGCTATCAACCAAACACTTTTGGCTATGCTGCAAGGTGCGGGTATCGAGGCCTACCCGCTGTTGATTTCTACCCGGCAGTTCGGACAGATAAACAAATCTTTTCCCTCTTTTTTCCAGTTTAACGGTCAGCTTACGTGTTCCATAATCAACGGGAAGACCTATTTTATGGATGCCGGCTTTGGGCACAGTCAGCCGAACCTGATTCCGGTTGATACCTATAATGAAACCGGTTTACTGTTAAAGCCAGACGGATACGAGTGGAAGGAAATTACCCCTGCTAAAAGCCTATTCGCAATTGATATAAAAGTTGATGCATCCCTGGATAGCCGGGGGAATCTTACAGGAAGCATACATGCCGAAAGTTCAGGCTATCCGGCCCAGGTTGTACGCCAAAGATATGCCAACGGGCAGCCTGTCCGGGAAATCTTCAGGAAGGCTGTATTTGACGGGTACACCAATGCCGGTATCAGCAACCTGGAATTTGACAATTACCGAAGCTTCGAAGAGCCAATTACGTTTGATTCCAACTTTGAATTGGAAGGTTATGCCACCAGCTTTACCGATGGGCTGCAGTTCAGGCCCATGGTGGTAGGTTACCTGATGAGCAACCCTTTTAATGAACCCAGCCGGGAGCTGCCGGTTACGCTGGATGCTCCGGAGAAGCTGGACCTGGTTTATGAGATTAAAATTCCAAGCGGCTACTCTATTCAGCAGGGCAGCCAGAACCGTACTATTGAATTGCCCGGGGCCAGGCTGAGTGAAAGCTATAGTTTTGAAGGCAGGGTTCTGCGCTACGAATTCCATATTGACATTTCCCGTAAACAGTTTGAGCCTGAACTCTATCCCCAGTTGTTGAATTTATATGAGCGATGGGTAGAGCTTAGCAACAGTTCGTGGCAGATTAAAAAGAATTAGTTGCTTGCTATATCCATATCCAAAAAATATGAAACTTAAACCTCTACTGTGTATTCTAACATGCAATTAGCGCTGGAAACTTCGACTAATATCTGTTCCGTTGCCTTAAAAGATAAGGAGGGCCATATTTTCGAAAAACGAACGGAGGTTCGAGGTTCACATTCAGAGAAACTTTTTCTTTTTATCGATGAGCTGTTTAAAGAAAAGAAAATCAAATTAGGGGACCTGGATTCTGTGATAGTAAGCGAAGGCCCGGGCTCCTATACCGGGTTACGTATCAGTGCAAGTGCGGTTAAGGGACTCCTATTTGACTCTGAAGTAAAGCTGTATGCCGCCAATACCCTGGCAGGATTTGCAGAGTCTGTACTGGAAAGTGGCAGGGATGTTCAGAGAATTCACGGAATAATCGATGCGCGGCGGGTTCATGTTTATCACAGTCCTTTTGAAATAAGGTCGGGAAAACTGAAAAGCCTGGCTTCGGTTAAAGTAATTCCGATCAAGGAATTTGAAGAGCAGCTGCAGGACGGAGATGCTGTTGTCGGTACCGGACTTAAACGCATAGAAGGTAGTTTGCTGGAAAAGATGGAGGTCTTTGGCCATTCCTTTATTTCAGCCCGATCACTGCTTAGCCTTCATCAAAAGGATGCAGATCATGAATTCGTCAAAGAAGTTGATCCCCGTGATTTCGATCCCAAATACTACACTTCAAACCAGGTTTAGGGCCACCTGAAAGGGTAATTCTGTTAAAACCAAACAGTTATTATCCGCCACGGAAATTTCCTGTAACCTCATAGAGTTACCTGAAATTGGCGGCAAATAAAAACATTTTCCCTTCGCTGCAGAATCGTTATTTTTGAGTCCATTTGAACTAAAAGAAATTATATGTCCTGGTTTAAGCGAAAAGATAAAAATATTCAGACCGATGAACGTAAAGAGATGCCCGAAGGCGTCTGGATAAAGGTTCCTACCACGGGCGAAACCGTACACCGCCGCGAGCTTGAGGACAATTTGTGGGTTGATCCGCTTAGCGGCTATCATTTCCGTATCGGCAGTGAACAGTATTTTTCATTTCTGTTTGATAAAGGTAATTTTGAGGAGCTGGGGCAGGAAATAGTGCCCACCGATCCATTGAATTTTGAGGACAGAAAAAAATACAGCGACCGGCTGGAAGAGTACCAGGAGAAAACGGGTCACACCGATGCCGTGAGGGTCGGAACAGGCAAGATGAACGAACTGGATGTAGTGATAGCCTGTATGGATTTCGATTTT
>DATFJD010000526.1:0-3825 GCA_035269475.1 Halalkalibaculum sp. | reverse complement strand
TGATAGCTATTTTCATGATAATTTTGCCTCCGCCAGTGTTTCTCCTTGCATTCTGAACACTTCCTCAGCCTCTTCAATTCCGAGGCCTCGCCGTACAATTTTCGCTGCTTCATCCGTCATATCAATAATAGTGGTTTCCTGGGAAGGCAGCTCCTGCTGATTGTCAATAATAACGTCAACGAGTTTATCAAATTCCCTCAGAAAGGGCTCCCGGTCGTACTTTTCAAGTGCACCGGCTTTCATCTGGGGCTTTTTGGCCGTTATGGCCAGCAGGGGATCTCCGACCTCTTCAACCAGTCCCTGGCAAATCGGGTAATCCGGCACGCGTATGCCAACGGTTTTCTTTTTAGGGTGAACCAGCAGCTTTGGCACTTCTTTGGTAGCCGGCAGAATAAAGGTATAGGGCCCGGGTATGAGCCGTTTTATCAGTTTAAAATTCCTGTCAGAGATATGAGCAAATTTGGCTATACCCGAAAGTGAGTCACACAAAATACTCAAATGGTCATCGTCACCCAGCTTTCTGATTTTCCTGATTCGATCAATGCCTTTTTTATTGGTATAGGCACATCCAAGAGCATACTGGCTATCTGTCGGAAACAACAAGACAGCACCGTCGGCAACCATATCTGCTATTTCAAAAATTCTTTTTACATGAGGTGTTTCAGGATGTAATTTTACTCGTTCTGCCATATTTCAAATCCTTCAATTATGATTTTGGTGATAAAAAAGATGCAACCAATAGAAAGGTTAATAACTTGAAAAGGAATGATTCAATTCAAATAGTTGTGCTATTAGTATGCGAGAAGGGAGAGATTGTTTCATGTTATTCACAGTTTAAAATCTTCAAAAATCCTTGAATCATTAATAACATATTGTGCAAGGATAATCAACTCATATTTAAATAATCATTAATAAAATTATTAGACATTATGGAAACAGAAGTTCAAGCACACTGGCTGGGGCACTCCGCTTTCAAGCTGGTAAGCCCAAAGGGTAACCATATTCTCGTCGACCCATTTCTGAAAAACAATGGCACCACGCCAGAAGACTGGAAAGAGCCGGATGAAGTCGACTACATTTTTTTAACCCACGGCCATGAAGATCATGTCGGGGATACCCTGGAGATAGCAGAACGTACCGGCTGCGAGGTTGTTGCCCCGGTAGAACTTTCTCGTCTTTTGGTAGGGAATCACGGACTTGCAGAAGACCAGGCAACGGAATTCAATAAAGGCGGCACTGTGCACTATGATGACTTTTCAGTGACTCTCGTTTCTGCAAATCACAGTTCTTCATTTAATGGCGAGTATGCCGGCGAGCCGGGCGGACTCGTTTTTTCTTTTGAGGATGACCTCTGCATTTATCACCTGGGCGATACCAATATCTTTACCGACCTTGAGCTGTACGGGCAGATGTACGGCCCTCACATCACCCTGGTGCCAATGGGCGACCACTATACCATGGGTCCGCAAGAAGCCGCCTACGCAGTGGAAATGCTGAATCCCTTAGTGGCCATACCTGTTCACTACGGTACATTTCCTGTCCTTACCGGTGACCCTGAAGAGTTTAAAAATTTCGTTGAGGATCTTACTGATACCGAAGTGTGGATTCCTGAACCGGGGACTAACTTTCTCGGGTAGTAAATGAATAATATAACTGATTCAAAACCCTGCCGGAAATTCTTCCGGCAGGGTTTTTATTTTAATCCCAATATTAAGCTACTGTAAATATCCACAGGAGTACTCTCATATTACTTTTTTTATGTTATTTTAAGTAAAGCATAAAAGTTAAGGTGAGAGTAGCAGTGAAAAACAAACACATCCAAAAGGTGGCTGTCTGGCTGATTAATGAAATAAAGCACAGGGGCCGTTTTGATCGACAAGAGGCGATCCAAGCCATTGAGTCTGCCTTCAGTAAAGATTTTATTACCTATTCCGATGATGGGGATAAATCGATTAATGAAGCCGTGCTTAAAAATTTCAGAGACCTGAAAGATGAATCCATCTCCTGGAATGTCGGGCAGCAAGCGTGGATATCTAACTCAAACGGACAGGGCAAAGATAAAAAGAGACTCAGGGATCCCAACCTGCCTACTGCAGTAAAACCCCGTGAGGTTCCAAAAGGGGCCGGAGAGGACCACCCCTCCCTCTACCTGAACCGGGAGCTGGGCTGGCTGGATTTTAACTGGCGTGTACTTTACCAGGCTATGGACTCACGTACCCCCCTCCTTGAGAGAGTTCGCTTTATAGCCATTACCGCCAGCAACCTTGACGAGTTTATCCAGAAAAGAGTGGGCGGATTGAAGAGACAGGAAGCCGCCGGTGTCGACCATCTCAGCCCCGACGGCCGTACACCCGATACCCAGATTAACCTGGTAAGAGATCAGGCTGCTGAAATGCAGTACCGGATATCCGAATTCTGGAATAATGAACTTCTCCCTTTGCTCAAAAAGGAAGCATCTATACAAATAACTTATTATAAAGACCTCAAAAAGAAACAGCGGCAGGAACTGGATGAATATTTTATGGATCACATTTATCCGACCCTGACACCTCTTGCGGTTGACCCGGGGCATCCCTTTCCATTTATCTCAAACCTCAGCTTATCGCTGGCCGTAAAACTGCGAAAGCCAAAACGGGATGCATTCAATTTTGCCCGGGTCAAGATTCCGACCAACCAGCCGCGCTGGCTGACCATTGAATCCAGTGAGTATGCTTTTAATTTTATCCCGATTGAGGAGCTAATCCGTCAGAACATTCACAAACTTTTTCCCGGCATGGAGGTAGAAGGATCCTGCCTTTTCCGGATAACCCGTAATGCCGACCTGCGAAGAAACGAGGAAGAAGCCGAAGACTTGAAGTCCATGATCTCGGAAGAACTCCGTGAAAGAAGATTTGCAGAAGTAGTGAGGCTGGAAGTGGAAAAAGATATTGATGAGAATGTACTGGAACTTCTCAAAAACGAGCTTCACCTCAATGATGATGATATTATTAAGGTAAACGGGATATTAGACCTAACGGCATGCTTTAAGTTTGCCAACAGGAACATCCCCGGGCTGCAGTATGAAAAATGGAGCCCCGTAATACCCAAACCACTTTTTCATGAGGGTGAAACGGAAGAAGAGTTATCCATTTTTGATATCATCAGCAAAGGCGACCTGCTGGTACATCATCCCTACGAATCTTTTTCTGCCAGTGTGCGGCAACTTATTGAGGAGGCAGCCGATGATCCCGATGTGCTGGCCATCAAGCAGACCCTGTACCGTACCTCTGAAGATTCTCCCATTGTAAAGGCCCTGATACGGGCTGCTGAAAAAGGCAAACAGGTCGCAGTTTTAGTTGAAGTAAAAGCCCGTTTTGATGAGGCGAGCAATATTGAATGGGGCAGGATACTCGAAAATGCCGGGGTGCACGTGGCATACGGACTTGTAGGTTTAAAAACCCACGCTAAAGTTGCCCTCATCGTAAGGAGGGAAAAGAATAAACATGTTACCTACTGCCATATCGGTACCGGTAACTATCATATTGAAACGGCTGAAATCTATACCGACCTGGGACTGCTAACCAATGATCCCGACCTCGGCTATGACGTTACAAACCTGTTTCACTACCTGACAGGATATGCTCCCAGCCAACACTATAAGAAACTGCTGGTAGCGCCGCAGACGCTGCGCTCTTCCTTTAATAAGCTGATCGACCGGGAAATTGCTTTTGCCGGGGAAGGCAAGGAGGGCAGAATCATTGCCAAAATGAAAGCACTCGATGATGTTGAAATCATCAAACGCCTCTATAGAGCCTCCCGGGCCGGAGTGGAAATTGATCTTATTGT
>DATFJD010000525.1:0-2639 GCA_035269475.1 Halalkalibaculum sp. | reverse complement strand
CCTTCAGCCCGGAACCTGTTAGAATAAACAAGCACTTTTTATCTTTGAAGGTATCTCGGTTATTCTTGAAAGCGGCCAAAGGCAACGCACAGGCAGGTTCGGTAAAGTGCCCTTCTTCGGTAGCCATCTCCTTGAGAGACTGAAGTATTTCATCCTCGGTTACCGTATAAGCCTGACCGTCGGTTTCCTCAATGCCGAGCAGCACCTTGTGAAAGTCAACGGGGTCTGAGGCGGCTACGGACTGAGCCATGGTGTTGACCTGCTTTTTAATAATTTTCTTTTTCTTAAAGATGCCTTCTACCACGGGCGAGCTCTGCTCAGGCTGGATGGCAATGAGCCGGGGTATGCGGTCTATCCTTCCTGCTTTCTTGAGTTCGTTAAATCCTTTGGAGATGGCGCCGAAGTTGGTACCGCAGCCCACGGGAATAAAAATATAGTCAAAATCATCTCCGCCCTGCTCAATCAGCTCATAGCTGAAAGATTTCTGCCCCTCTTCGCGGAAAACGTAGTCGCCGGCCAGGTAGTAATTGCCCGATTTGGCAAATTTACGGCATAGGGCTTCACAGGTGCTAAAGTCGCCTTTTATACGAATGATATTGGCATCATATATGGTGGCCTGCGCAATTTTGGCGTCGGTCGTTTTTTCGGGTACAAATACGAAACACGGAATCTTAAAATAACAGGCATAAGCCGCCACGGATGCCGCCATGTTGCCGGTGGAAGCCAGGCAGATGGCATCAGCCTCCAGCTCAAGGGCTTTCTGAACTTCTATATAACTGCCCCGGTCTTTAAAGCACCCGGTAGGATGTTCGAACTCAAGTTTGGCGTGCAGGTCCGCTCCATATCTTTCCGAAAGCCTGCCGAGCTTTTTCAATGCTGAGGGATGGTTCTTGAGCGGGTCTTCAACGATATCCTTAATGGGATACTGTATGTCTTCTGAAACTTCATCATAAAAAACTCTCAAAACACTTTCACACTGTGTGCAGTACGTGGTCGTCTCTTTCTCATCATTGACATGGCCGTTTTCCAGGCAGCGCATTTCATAATCGCAGTAGGTACTCTTCATGTTGTGGGCTTGTTATAAATTTTGAATCTGAATGAAAATACGAATAGCTCTCTTGATCTTAAAGTATATGGATCTCTATCTCTGGCAAATGATGTAAAAAATAGCTTAAAACGGGTGGCCGGTTACCTGACAGGCTGCTTTAGCTTCTCCCTTTCGTGATTGATATTGATAATTAACGAAATGGGTTCTTCATTTTTTGAGGGGAACCAGTGATATTTCATCAAAGTCCAAATCCAGCTCGTTAAAAACCGGTTCGGCTACTTCCTGTATCTCTTTGTTTGATAAGCTTTCGAGTCCTTCTATTTCGATATAAAGGGCGTTCTGATGTCCGATTACCGAATAGCGTGCTTTTTCGGCATTGAAGCATTTGCGGAGGGTGTCGACCAGAATTTCAAGGTCCTGTTCATAGGACTCATAATCTTCTTCGGTAAAATCAGTCATTGTAACTATTCTCTTCCTGTTTTCGTGCTTGAATTTTCTTGGCGTAGAATACGCATTAGATGAAAGGCAATCAATGAGATGTATGATTGTATGAAGATATACTCTTTACAGGTACTCGTCTTTGTCTTTGGGATCTCTGTCTGGTGCAGTAGATGGGAGTTAATTGCAATGCTGAAAGAATGGCTATTGTCCCGGGCCTTGTTCAGTATACTTGCGGTGAGAAAGTGACTCACCTTTATGGGAACCCTGCCTGCGCAGGGATGACCGGTTTGGAGGGATACTGAAAGGGTAATAAGCAATACCGGAAGAAATGTTCACATGCTGAGCCCTTGCATTCTGTATGTTCGCGTAGCTAGCCTCACCGTCGGGAGCAGAACTCCCTTGGAACGGAGTATGGCCATGAATGCAAAAATGTTGTCATCCCGGACTCCGTTCCGGGATCTCATAAGGGCGACATTTAATCTAATTAATGTTTGTACCTGACAATGGTTATATGGCTTTTAAGACTTAACCGTTTTGCTTCTTTAGGACAGTAGATCGGAGATAGCTGCAATGCTGAAAGGATGGCTATTGTCTCGGGCCTTGTTCAGGATACTTGGTGTGAAATGGTGGTCACCTCTATGAGATCCCTGCCTGCGCAGGGATGACCGGTTTGGAGGGATATTGAAAGGGTAATAAGCAATACCGGAAGAAATGTTCACATGCTGAGCCCTTGCATTCTGTATGTCCGCGTAGTTAGCCTCACCGTCGGGAGCAGAACTTCCTCGGAACAGAGTATGGCCATGAATGCAAAATTGTTGTCATCCCGGACTCCGTTCCGGGATCTCATAAGGGCGACAGCTTTTTTATGCCGGTACCCGTAAATAGATCGCTGCCTACTACACGGCATGCCCTGTCATTTCCTCGGGAGCAGAACTCCCTCGGAACAGAAACAATCAAAAAATCAGTTAATTGCAATGCTGAAAGGATGGCTAATGTCTCGGGCCTTGTTCAGTATACTTGCTGTGAGAAAGTAACTCACCTTTATGGGAACCCTGCCTGCGCAGGGATGACCGGTTAGTGAGAGGCGGGGCTTTTTAAACAAAAAAGGTAAAGCCTCACACGCCTGTTCAGTTCTCAAAAAAATCATTCA
>DATFJD010000524.1:0-4287 GCA_035269475.1 Halalkalibaculum sp. | reverse complement strand
CAGGGTATCTAGTCCGCTGCCTATTACCCGGTAATAGATGTCAGCATCTTCAGCGCCGGTCAGGTAGCCTTCTTGAAATAATGGTACCGGCTCAGTCTCTGCACAGGAGACAGCGGCAACTAACAAAGTAAAAAATAGAAGAAAATACCTGCTTGACATGGTTACCCACTGATTTTGGATTAGGGACCGAATGACATGTAAAGGTCTTAGAGCTATTTCAATATCAAGCCTGTTAAAAGCAAATGGGCAGGCAAGGATACAAGGTAAATAGTTGATGCCAAGGAAAATGGGTCATCAAAAAGGTAAGCCTAACATAATTCTGAACCTTATTTTTACAGAAGAATGGGCAGATCATGTAGCTCGGACCCGGTTTGGCTTAAGCTGAAGTCGGTGAAGTTTCCGGTCCCCAAGCATACGAAGTCAGGCTGATTTCTGAAGAAACCTCATGGTTCTTTTGCCGATGATACCTGCTTCATTCAGCCATGGGGCATGACCGCCATCGACTGTATGCAAACGGGCATCCGGCAAGGCCTTTTGCACCTGCTCTGCCACATGAGTTGACCCAAAGGGATCGTTGTTGCCCCATAACAGCAAGGTCGGTTGTTCGATACCGGCAAGTTGACTTTTCGTAAGCCGCATCTCGTCTCGATTACCTCCCAGGCGCAGCAGCGTATTTAGAGTTGACAAAAACATCCGGCGAAAACCGGGTAAGCGCTCCGTGGCCACCAGTAATTCAACAAGTTCGGGCACCATAGGATACTGGTTTACCATTTTACTAAGCTGTTCCACCTGCTTTGTGGAAGGGGGCTGCAGCCGGGTCAGCAGCCGCCCAAGCAATTTTACCGAAAGAAGACGCATCTGCAGCGGGGCTGAGGTATCCAGTACCACTGCGGGACAGCCGATGTGAACCAACGCCGCCACTCTTTCCGGATGGTCCAGGGCAAGCCAGCTGGTCCAGAGCGAGCCCATGGAATTGGCCAGGAATACCGGCTGCTCAAGGCTAAGTGCAAGACAGGCTTCTTCTAGAAATGTGACGGCGCTGCTTCTTAGATTGTCGGTAAACCCTGGGGTGGTATCGGTAAGCCCGTATCCGGGAAGGTCGACGGCAAATAAACAGTAACCGTTGATCTTTGCCATCAGGGGTGCCCACATGGCCGCCGGTGTACCGATGCCGTTGATGATCACTAAGGCCGGACCTTTACCCGAAATAAGGATCTGGGCATGGCCTCTGATAGAAGGTATATCAACAAACTTCGATTCCACTTCGACCCCGTAACGGTCTAAGAGTTTTTGCTGTGCTTTTAGAAAATGCTCTCGTTCGCCCGACATGACATCCACTACCTTTGGATTGACTTTCGCGGTCTTATTAGGTTTAACTGATTGACATCCTTGCCTGTAAATAAATAAAAAACAGGTAGCTAAAATGCCAGATTCCAAAAAGCCTCCAATTGTTCGGGAATCAAAGCAAGTCACAAGAGCCCACATAGTACGGTTTTGATTACAAATCAATCTGCTATACAAGGGAGCTAGGATCTCTTATGAAGCCAACTTTCGGGCTGTTACCGCTTCTTTACCAACTGTTGGCTCAGGTTTTTACACTTTTAACGGCACCCAGGCTAAAGCTTGGGGCTATTACTTTTCTTTGGGTCATAACTCTTAAAAATTCTCCCATGGGGATGCCTTCTGCAAACTAGGACTTGGGTTAAGATCTGGAATTTAATTTTTTCAACTACTGCTTATTTGGAAATCAGGTTAAATTATTCCAGAGGTTGTGCTGCGGTTTCTTTATTCTGACTTCCCATGATTTCGAACCAATCTATATTTCGGGTCAGGTACATTACCAGTGACAGTACAATAAAAAGCCCAATACTGCCCATAAGCAGCGCATAATCCTGTAACTGAAGCAAGATATATAAATACCCGTACAGCAAGATTAAGACACCAAATATGATACCTGCCTGACGCTTATCAGACAAAACCCGGTAGGCATAGACCGTAATCAGCAAAATAACCGGCGCAGCTGCTAATAGATAAGCAAGTTTAAACACCAAATATTCTGATATAGACAGCAGCAGGGTATAAAATAGCAGCAGCGCGAAGCCAATTAGCAGGTACTGAACAGGATGAATTAGTTTTTTACCCAGTAACTCCATCATAAAAAAGGTCAGAAACGTAAGAGAAATAAACATGATCGCATATTTTGCAGTGCGCATGGTTTTTTGATATTCATCCACCGGAAGGAGAAGATCCACTCCGAAAGTGGAGTTTGATACTTCCTGCTTTGGCCCCGTCCATTTCTGGGGAAAATTACGGTTCAGATGCAATACCTCCCAGGTAGCTTTAAATCCGGAAGAGCTTACCTCTCTCTCAGCTGGAAGGAAATTACCGGTGAAGCTTGGGTTTGGCCAGCCGGAAGTTAACTGAACAGTGGTCTGCTTGCCGACCGGAGAAAATAGCAGGGCTGAACTTCCATTCAGATTCATTTCAAAGTTAAATTGATTTGCCTTACCGGCTTCAAGGCTTGGAACAATGGAGATACCCGATTTCAGGACATCATTTGATTCTATTCCCGGATTTGCTTGATAGTCTTTGCCATCCCAGTTGACACTGATGAAATCTTTGATGCCTGTCATATCTGAGATACCGACTGAGACGAAGGCTTCATCCGGCAGAAAATGTTCCGGTGGGACATTTAGGCCGGAAAGATCAAGGGACGGGAAACTGCCTGATAGTGACAGTTTGCTGTTGTATACAATGACTTCATATATACCGCGGTAGCGCACTTCAGGGATTATGGAGCCTTCTATAGTTAGTTTGTCGGGCAAAAAATGCGCATACCGGATGGCCTGTTCAATGGTGTCGCTGTTTTTAAAATAATGTTTGTAGGGTACGCTTAACAGCGGACCAATAATGACTTGTTTATCTCCCCACTTCTGACTGATTTCATTTGCTACAGAATCTCTTCGGCTTTCCCGTTCAGAAATCAATTCCTGTATTAGAAAAGAGGGGATGAGCAGTGCCAATGTCAGAAATGCTATGATGAACAACCGCGTACCCAGGGATTTTTTTAGATTGAACATGACGTGTATTTATAAAATTATATTTCAGTTTGCCCGGCTTAACCGGCCCGTTATAAATGCGTTGCAGGTAAGACCGGTGAGGGTTGGTTTCAAAGTAAAACAGGAAAGCAGATCATGTCTTTGCTCAATAGATGGCGCGCATTGGAAATGGTTTAAACCTGCTTGGGGGATTGTTCCCTTGATTGGTTTTGCTCATCGTAGCGAAACAACAGGGCAGATACGGTGAACAACACGATGAATAATCCATTGACCCCCAGAATCTCAGTTATAGAACTGTTAGGCAGCTCGTGCATACCTGTGCCGAGCGCGGTAACGGTAGCCAGTGTCTGGGCGAAAGCCATGATAAACATCGTCCTTTCAAGGCCCTGAGATTGAAAGCCGAAGATAATCGCACTGATAATACCGATGAAGGGCACTCCAAAATAGACCAGGTTGAAGAGATTATCCTCCGAGCCTACTATTCCTACGGCAAGGTTTGCCCAGACAAGAAACAGGCTCGAAGCCAGTGCAATACCCACACCAGCCCGGTAAATAAAAGTACCGGTCTTACCGGTAATCAGCTTATAGATGAAACCGGTGCCAAAAAGGAGTATTGCTGCTAAGATGTAATCACCGGTGCTCCAGTCTACCTCATCGGTAAACTGACTCGCTATCAGCGGTATCGTCAATAATAAGGCTGTCAGGAGTGCCGGGCCGGAAACGGATTTAAATATGCTATTCTGTGAATTCATAGTATTTTTGATAAAGTTTATTGTTATATGAAAGTACTTTTAATTACAAAGTTGATGTATAAAAAAATGTGGCGGGTACAAATATTACAGGGAGTTCTGAGATCGCAATTGCACCCTGCTAATGATATATCCAGCGGTACCGCCTATAATCAAGAGCAGCGGAATGGCACCAGGCTCACTGTCTGAATAGATTTTCATTATCATTAGTATACCGCCAAGCATAACAACTGTCAGCGCCAGCAGTGATTGCCAATTAATGCTTTTATGATTCTGTGTTTTCATAAATGTTATTTTAAGTGTTAGGTCAGAAGAGCACTCCAACAAGGTTGCTCGATTTCAAAGCTATTTCTGGGATTTAATGATTTCTTCGAGCACTTTTAGATGCTCTTCAAATGCCTTTTTACCTTCTTTGGTTATGTAGTATTTGGTATTGGGCTTGTTGTCGATAAAGGATTTTTCCACACCTATAAAATCTT
>DATFJD010000523.1:0-14859 GCA_035269475.1 Halalkalibaculum sp. | reverse complement strand
AAACAGTTAAAAGAATCCATCCGGCATATCAGGGAGTACAAAGATATCATGAGGTTCTTGATTGCCAGAATGATTTTTATTGACGGGCTTGCCACCGTATTTGCATTCGGGGGAATATACGCAGCGGGCACATTTGATATGGATGAGAAGGGTGTGCTGATATTTGGAATCGGATTGAACCTGACGGCAGGGTTGGGCGCCGCACTATTTGCATGGATTGATGACTACTTAGGCAGCCGGCAGACCATTTTAATTTCCCTCATTGGCCTGATTATCACCACTTCCGCGGTGCTGCTGGTAAGCTCGTCTTTCTGGTTCTGGGCATTCGGTTTGACCCTGGGCATTTTTGTAGGCCCGGTTCAGGCGGCCAGCCGGACTTATATGGGTAGGATTGCCCCGGAGGAGCTTCGAAACCAAATGTTCGGTTTATTTGCATTGTCCGGCAAGGTAACCTCTTTTATCGGGCCCTTTCTTGTCGGGTGGCTTACCTATGCGGCAGGCAGCCAGAGAATAGGGATGAGCGTCATAATTGTCCTGTTTGTGATAGGATTCCTGCTGATGATAAAAGTGCCCAAAGTTACCGAAGGAGCGAAGGCTGTTTAGCCTAAATGGTAAATAAAAGGGGATTAAATAAAATTTTACGTGTTTTTAATTACCAAAATGGTAACTTAGGGGACTTAAATTTCGAAAATATCATTTCGAACCAAAATCGTGATGGGATTACCCTTTACATTAACTTAAAAAAATAGTGAGATTATAAATGAGCAGATTTGATGATATCAAAAATGTAATTGAAGGCGTAGAAGAAGATATGAGCAAATTCTACGAAAAAGGGAATAAAGCAGCCGGGACCCGTGCTCGTAAGGGACTTCAGGAGTTAAGAAAACTGGCCCAGGAAGTTCGTCTTGAAATTCAGGACATCAAAAACAAAGACTAACTGTTAGTTTATTTGAGCAGAAGAAGCCGCAATGATGCGGCTTTTTTTGTTTCTGATCTGCAAACTCTTATCCTATACCATTATTTATCAGGTTGAAGAAGCCGGATATTAAAATTTTAGTGCCTACCTTTTGTTTATTAACTTATCGCTCATGAAATCAGAGCCCCAACACAGAATTCCCCGAACAGCAGTAAAAGCCTGGCGCATCAGCGGTTTCCTGGTGTCACTATTTTTCTGGCTGGCACCCATAGCCATGTGGGTTTTTGATACGGAAAGGGTGGTAGATCTGTGGGTATACCTTGTTATTGTTTCGGCTGTATTGGCGATAACCCTGTTAATCACCTTTTTGATACCGCATTTCCGCTGGAAACGCTGGAGATATGATATCAATGAGCATGAAATTGACCTGCAGCATGGGCTGATTATTGTTCAGCGTACCCTGGTTCCGGTAAACAGGGTGCAGCATGTAGATACCCGGCAGGGCCCGATTCTTCGCAATTACGGTTTGTCTAATGTTACCATTTCAACGGCGGCTACCACTCACGAGATACCCGCACTTACCGAAGAAAATGCCGGTACGGTTCGGGATCAGATATCACGGCTTGCATTAAAAGCGAAAGAAGATGTTTAGTGCAGAACGTCAGCATCCGGTTGCCGCAGTAACTAAGGTTCTTGAAATAATAAAGGGCAATTTCATCACCCTGGTTCTGCTTCTTTTCGTTACAAGCGGAGAGTCAATGGTCAGCCTCTTTGGCATATTATCGGTACTGCTGGTTTTGCTGGTTTCGGGAGTGCTTTCCTGGCTGAGATTTACCTACAGCGTGGTAGACGGGGAGTTGCGAATAGAACAAGGGATACTGGTACGAAAGAATATATACCTATCTAAAGAACGTATCCAGGTAATCGATATCAAGGCCGGCCTTCTGCAGCGCATGTTTGGATTGGTTGAGGTGGAGGTTAAAACGGCCGGCAGTTCATCCAAGGCAGCCAAAATATCAGCTATCACTCGTGAGAAGGCGGAAGAGCTGAAGTCCATGCTGCGCACTGACAGTACGGGAGAAGCGATAGATTTGGAAGCTGAAAAACAGCTGCTCCAAAACTATGAGCTTTCGGCCAAAGACCTGGTCATCACTTCATTTACTTCAGGAAGTTTCGGTATCGCTTTATCCATTATCGGTACCCTGTTTTCACAGCTCGACCAGGTCTTGTCTGAAGAGCAGATGCTGTATTACCTGGAGACGATCATTCCCGCCTCCATCAGCACCAACATGGTGTTTTACAGCATCGTATTTGTCATCCTGCTCTCCTGGTTGCTTTCATTCCTGGGCACTTTAATAAAATATTTTGGCTTTACCCTTAAGGTGTATAATAAGGAGCTGATTATCAGGCAGGGACTTTTTGAACAGCGGCAGCTTACCATTCCCTTTAACCGCATACAGGCCATCCAAATTAAAGAGGGTATACTGCGGCAGCCCTTTGGGTTGGCCTCCATCATACTTGAAAGTGCCGGTTATGGTGAGAAGGAGGGGAATTCCACAACTCTGTACCCGTTAATCAAGAAAGCAAGAGTAGAAGATTTCTTGCATAAGGTAGTTCCGGAATTTGACAACCCGGTGTATCAGTCGAAACCTCCGCAGAGGGCATTAAGGCGTTACCTGTTCCGGATGGTTTTCATTTCACTGGCGGTGATAATACCCGCCTGGTTCTATCTTCCCTACGGCGAGTATGCCATTTCACTGTTACTGCCGGCCATTCTATTGGGCTACGCCCAGTACCGGGATGCAGCTATTGGCATTGATAACGGCTCCTTAACCATACGGTCGCGGGATTTTGCCCTAACGACAGCTATCATTCAGAAGAAGCGCATACAGCGCGTCAGCCTGAAACAAAATCCCTTTCAGAAGCGACGTGATTTACTTACCTACCTGGTGACCGTGGCATCGGGCAACCAGGGAAGATCCTTTGATATCAGGGAACTGGAGGAGTCTGCGGCAAACAAATATTTCGACTGGGTTTCACCGGAATATACCCCGCAGACCAAGCCCGGTGCAGATTCCAGGGAAATTGCTGATACTGATACTAATACTGACACTGATACCTAAATCATCATCTGGTGATATATGGCCATGGCACTGGCTCCGTAGATCACGTGAAGAATCAGGAAAAGATAGGGAATGGCGACTCCCCATTTTCTACCCAGAATGCCCGGGTTATCGATGGCTTTGCCTTCTCCAATGTGAGGGTGATTTTCGGATAAGATACCCATCAGCACGCCTACAAAAATACCGTGGCCGAATCCCCAAAGAATGCCGATTGGCCAGTTAGGTGTAACGGCCATTGCGGAAATCATGAACACGTAAAGAATGCCCCATCCTGCCCCGATTATAAGGTGAAGCACAACTCCCAGTGAATACACACCGGAGGTGTTGTTGATGTCAATAAAACGGCTGCCCAGGAGGTAGGGAATATCAATACTGTAGCCGAGGGGCTTGAGGAGATAGATAAGCAGGGTTAAAATTGCGGCACCGATAAGTCCGGCATATGCCCCGGTGATTAGATTCGCTTCCATAAGATTTCTCCCTTTGGTTAGGATTGATTACGGAGTCGCGTTTTACTCAGAATAGCTTAAACGCACCTCAAACGTAAGATCTCTTTCATCATTTAAAGCAATATCTGCCTCAGTGTCAATATGGGGTGTGTCCAGGTTTGATACCGTGCAGGAGCAGTCTTCCCCGAGGTACTCGCCTACCTTATCGGCAATAAAATGTTCCAGCTGGGATGCAGATAACGTCTTGAGTTTATTGCTCATGGTAAAAAGTTTTATTGGGAAATAATCTTAACCGTATAACAATGAAGGCATAAAGAAGATTCATAAAAAAAGCACCGGCTATCACCGGTGCTAATTAGACGACTGTATTTGATGTTTAATTACTGCTTTCAGGCTTAACCATAAGTATAACTTTTAAGCCTTTTTTATGCTCAACCTCCTTTTTCCATTTTTTATAGCCATCCTTCTCAACTTTTAATGTGTAGGTTCCTTCCGGAAGCTCTTCAAAGGTGAATATTCCATCTTTGCCGGTTTCTGCTTTTATTTCCTTGTCAATAATATGTACTTCGGCATCATTGAGAGGTTCACCCGATTGGGCGTTGCGTACTTTACCTTCGAGCAGATAGGTTTCCGGCTGTTCGGACTTCTTTTTCGACTGGGCATGGGTTTCCGAAATGCTAATGCTTACTAGAAACGCTGTGAGAAGTGCAATTATGGATAACTTTTTGAAACTAAACATAATAATAGCTGTTGAGTTCTTATTAATGATTAGTTGCCTAACTTATTACTGATTATGGGTAAGGTGGAATAATGTTCCGACAAACTTCTATCGGGTTTGTTGAAATAGCAACCTGAATTGATTCTATGATTTCAGTTATCAGGCCAGGGAAACTTCGGCTGATTTGCCGAATTTTTTGAGTGTTTTATAATGTGAGTTTATAGCCTTTCCGAGAGTTTCCTGATAATGGTAGGGCACTCCATGTTTTTCGGCCACCCGCTGTACAATCGGTGCAATATCGGGATAGTGGATACTGCATATCTTCGGGAAGAGGTGGTGTTCAATTTGGTAATTGAGTCCACCGATGTACCAGCACAACAGCTTGTTCTCATGAGCAAAATCGGAAGTGGTTTCCATTTGATGGATCATCCAGGTATTCTCAATATTACCTTCCACATTTTCAGTGGGATGATCGGTTCCTTCCACAACATGGGCCAGCTGAAAGATAACTCCGAGTATTACACCGGCTGTCAGGTGAACCGCCATGAAGCCGATCAGGAGCTGCCACCAGGTGATAGACAGCACAAGCATGGGTATCACCAGCATGTAGGTGTAATATATGATCTTGGTGATAATAAGGGTGATCCACTCCGAAACCGGATGGCTCTTATTTTCATAGGGCCCAAGGTGGTCCTTGAAGAAATACTTATAGTCCTTAATGAAAACCCAAAACAGTGTAGCAAAGCTGTATGCCACAAAAGCGAGATAATGCTGCGCCTTATGGATCGACTTGTAGTCGGCATGGGGAGAGAGCCTGATAAACTCGGCTACTTCAAGATCCTCATCATGCTCGTGGATATTGGTATAGGTGTGATGTACTACATTATGGGTTATTTTCCAGATGTAACCGTTGGCACCGAGCAGGTCAAATGAGTAACCCAGCAGCCTGTTAATAAGGTTGTTGGATGTATAGGCTCCGTGTAGGGCGTCATGAGAAACGGAGAACCCGATACCTGCCATCCCGATACCCATGACTACACATAATCCCAGCATAACCGGCCACGAAAGGGCCCCGCTGATAATCAGTGCGTAAGATCCGAAGTAAACGGAAAGAAGAATTATGGTCTTTAAGACCATTCGGTAATCGGCATTCTTGGAAAGGTTATTCTCTTCAAAATACCGATTGACTTCATTTTTTAAATCGGTAACGAAATTACGGTCGTTTTTTCCCTTAAAGGAAACACGAGTGACTCCCATAAAAATTTACTTGTTTTTTTCCCGTTGCAATTAATAGCCGGAGCCTGGAATACTGAAATAAATCCGGTATCCGAATAATTAAGTCTATTCGCCGAAAGCTCTGCTAATAGACTCTTCCAGGTCGCTCATCTGTATTGGCTTAACAAGGTAATCTACAAAATCTGTAGCTTTTGCCCTATTCATATAATATTGGTCCGAATTACCGGTGATATAAATAACCGGTACATTTGAACTCTCCCTGATTATCTCCATAGCAGTAATACCGTCAGTACCGTCTTTGAGCTGAATATCCATTAAAATAAGGTCAGGATCGTGTTGTTTGGCACAACTGATGGCTTCCTCTCCGGTAATGACTTTGTCTAATACGGTGTAGTCAAGCTTGACGATCATACGCTCTAATACCATAGCGATGATCATGTCATCTTCTACAATGAGTACTTTTTTCACACTGATTGTCTATTATTTCACCTAATATCCCCTCTCTTATGGGGTGCTTCACTCCTAAAGCGGTAATAATAAACTAATTTTTTTGATATTAACCTAAGGCAACATCCAAAATCATCATCACACTGAAGCCTACCATGGTGCCCAGGGTGGCAAGATCGGTATTGCCATGGAGCTGGGATTCAGGAATAAGCTCTTCAATAACCACGTAGATCATGGCGCCTGCTGCAAAAGCAAGGGCATAGGGAAGAATAGGCTGTATCATGAGCACGGCTGCGGCGCCGATGACAGCTGAAATCGGCTCAACGACGCCGGATAACTGCCCGTACCAGAAGCTTTTACCCACGGATACCCCCTCACGCCGCAGGGGCATGGACACGGCAGTTCCCTCCGGAAAATTCTGGATTCCTATACCCAGTGCCAGGCTGATAGCTCCCATTATGGTCGCAGTGCCGGTTGGGTCAACCCCGGAGGCAGCGGCACCGAACAGTACCCCTACGGCAAGGCCTTCGGGAATATTATGAAGGGTTATGGCCAGTACCAGCAGCGTGGCTCTTCGCCAGGATGTCTTTACACCCTCGGCCTCTTTCATGGGGAAGCCGGGATGAAGATGGGGCAGGTACTGATCACAAATGCGAAGGAAAAGTCCCCCGGTTAAAAAGCCTATAACAGCAGGCAACCATTCAATCATGCCTTGATGAGAAGCCATGTCGATGGAGGGTACCAGGAGTGACCAGAAGCTGGCCGCAATCATGACGCCGGCCGCAAAACCCATCATGGCATCAAGTACCTTATTTCCGACTGACTTTGTAAAAAATACCAAGCCGGCTCCAAGTGCAGTGAGCCCCCAGGTAAACAAACCACCTATCAAACTTTGATTGATAGGGTTAAGTGCATAAAACCATTCTTTGAGATCAATAAACTCCATTCGGCAGTACGTTTTTTCGAATTAAACCGAAGGATAAGAAATTTTAAGGTTTTCAAAAACAAATAATTAGTCTAGGCTAAAATATGGCCTGCTGTCTGCCCTGTCAGCCTGTACACAACTATTTTTCCATCTTCCACATGATGATGCCACCTGCCTGTTTCCCTGTTTCAATAACATCAGCACGATTTAAATCCTTAAGGTCGATGACGTCCACAGATCCGGGTTCCCCGCCTACACCTTCCATAGATATGAAGGCATAACGGTTATCGGGTGATATCGCTACGCCGTGAGATACCCGGCGGCTGTTCTTAATCTTGGCCAGTTCTTTGCCGGAGGTAAGATCCCAAATTCCTGTAGCGCCCTCACCTTTGTAGCTCGCAACCAGCAGCTTGCCGTCATGGCTGACTTCGAGATTATAAGGGGCCTTTCCGGTGCTGAAACGACGGGTTACATTCCAGTTGGAAGTATTCACTTCAACAATTGTATCTGACCCGTTACAGGCTATGTAAACAAGGCTGCTTGCCGGGTGAGGATCAGCCCAGGTAGGCTTGCATTCTGGTTTGGCATGCATCCCATCACCCTCATGTTTCATTTCCCGGTTCATCTCCATCGATTGGGTTCCGCCTTCCGCGATATTCAATCGCTTTGAAACTTTCATGCCGGTTGTGTTGATTTGAATAAGCTCATCCGTCATCATGGAAACGTGATACTGAAAGGTGCCGTCAGCGTTTATTCGTGAACCGTGGGGCATAATGCCGGTTTCAATATCTGCTACTCGGGTCATGGATTCCGGATCCACAACCGAAACCGTGCTGGGTTCCATGTCACCGTGCAGGTTGAAGTTTACCACATAGAGAAGCCCCGTTCTTTCCGAGATCTCCATACTGGCAGGAAACATGCCGAGTTCCGTGCGGCCAACCAGTTCATTGGTTTCGGTGCTGTATTTCCATAATTTGCCGTACGGATTTCCGTGTGCGATACTCACAAACCAGTAATCGCCATCCGGAGAAACGGTCAACCCGTGTGGCCCCTCATTCTCAGTGGGATAAGTACCTACCTTTACGGTTTTTTCAATGGTCCCTTTTTCTGTTTCTCCATTGAAACGAATAAGTGAAACCTTATCCTCCGATTCCAATGCCACATATAGATAGTAATCCTGTGCCTGGCTAAGCCCACAGCTCAGAAAAAATGCGAAGGCCACCAGAAATATATGTTTAACTGCCTGTGAGTAATACATAATTAATGATCATAGTATTGTTTAAAGATCATGAAAGTATAAATTGTCCGGTAACGCTACACCGGACAAATATCAGTGTTATCCGAATAATCAGCTTAATCAGCGATCCTAGTTTGTTCCTCTCGGTTCTTCTACCAGTTTATAGGCCCAAAGTCCTGAATTCCAATCCGACATAAATATATACCCTTTATAGGGCTGCGGGCCCCAGGCCATCGGAGCATTGGGAACTCTGCCTTCATGGTGGGTGGGAATATGCTTTGCTATTTCTCTTCCCTGTTCATATAGGTTACCCATCAGCTCACCGGAGATATCGACAATTCTGAGTCCGGCGTTATAGTAGGCAACGTAAAGAGTATCGCCTTTTACCCACATGTTATGGGTACCGGCTTCGGGAACCTGGTAACGGGCCACTTCTTTGGGACTATCCCATCCGTCCTCGAATTTCACGAAATGCATCCAGCCGGCGGGTATGGTGGGTTTATCGTCAATATTAATTCCGTTTGGAAAAGACTCATCCCCGCCGATTACGTAAAAGTCGCCGGTTGATTTGCTCTTAAATGGAAAGGCTGCATGATTCCATCCGCTGGGATAGGCATAGCTGCCAAGTTTGACGGGATTTTTGAAAGAGCCTACACCTACGTTGTGTTTTTCGGGCGAGTCGGCCATCGGTGTGCTTCCCACATCAACTGCTACGATACCGTCACTCCAGTTAGAGGAGTAGGCAATTCCATTTTCTACCCAAACATCGTGGATGGCGTGGCCGGGCGTGTCCAGCTCAAAGCGGCTGACGGTTTGGGGATTCTTCGGATCGGTGATGTCAATGATATCATACCGCCGCCCGTTATTTACGGCAAAAACATGGTTTTTATAGATAAAGGCGTTATGTACGCCTCCGGTAAGTCCCTCATTATATTCCGAAATGATTTCAACCTCGCGGGGATTGGTTACATCGAGTATAACAATGCCGTTCTTGCGATCGGATGCACCTTCACGGGTAATTACGGCAGTGCGTCCGTCTTCGGAAACCTTCACATCATTTACGGTTCGGGCATCTACGGTGACGGTATCGACTATGGTCATGTTAGAAGGATCGGTGACATCCCAAAAGTAGGCTTCTCCATTACCGCCCCAGGTTCCGGTGACGGCATAATCACGTCCGTCCACGCCCTCCCAGATCCAGAGGTCGGAAGTATGCACATCACTGATCAGGCCGTGGCCGACTACCTGCAGTTCTTTCTGAATATTTCTTTCGTCTACGCGGATCGTCTTTTCGCTCACCGTATTTCCGGCCTTGGCGAAGATGGTGAAAAGGCCGGGCTTATTTGCCACAAAACGGCCGTCCTGTTCAATCTGTCCCGAAGCTCCTTCACCGAGATCATCATCGGTTTTAGAAACAAAGGAGTAGGTTACAGGCATGTCTTCTATCACATCACCGGATGAGGTTTTTGCTACAGCCTTAAAATCAACGACATCGCCGGTTCTAATACGTGAAACCGTATTCTCTATGGAAAGAGAAGCCGCCGGATTTTCAGTGACCCGTATATCCCAGCTGGTGGATATATTTCCGGTTTCCGCAGTAAGCGTGGCTTTTCCGGATTTCAAGGCTTTAAGCTGTCCGAATGCGTCCACCAAGGCAACTTCCGGCTGTGAACTGCTAACCGTAACATTGGCATTCTCCCGGATGTGGCTGCGGGTATCCACTACCTTGTATGAGATAGGAATTGTGGTATTTGAATAAATTGTTTCCGGCTTATCTGTAAAAGTAATTTCCTTTATGGGAGGATATGCCACCTTTACTTCGACGGTTTTACTGACGCGCTCCGATCTCGGGCCGACTGTACGTGCAACAACCCGGAAAGTGCCGGGCTTAAGTGCTTTTACAACTCCTTCGGGAGTTACGGATAGCGAACGGCGTGCCCGGGAAAAGAAAAGTACCTCATCCTGTAACTCCTCTCCCTCTGAGTTAAGAACGGTTGCCTTTAGCTGAAGTTCCTGATCCAGTTTCAGCTCGATGGCAGAGGGCTCTATAACAATCTTTTTCTTGGCTCCAACATCCTGGCTGAACCCATTTTGTTGGATGAACAGCGTAAAAAGTGCCGTAAGTATAATGGTGGCGGTATATTTCATATTTGTAACTCTTTTAACGGTTTGATGTAAATGTAAAGCTGTCCCGGTAGGGGATAATGTAAACACTGTATTAGCAGCGCTTCTTGTTATCGTAACTGCTTTCTCAGGAGAGCTTAAGCCTTGCTCATAAGAAAGTGTGTAGTTAATTAAAAAAAAGGATAATTGGAATTTCTTTAACGACTTTTAAATAAAGTGAATAATTTCGGTTATATAAATTCTACCAAGTCCGGATGAAGTTTATTCTGACACCGGCCTAAAGATAGGTCAGCCCGTTTCATATAGGGATACTTTAAAAAACGGAGTGGCCCGGGATGGCAGTACTCCAGTGAATTGGCGTTTTTAATATAGTTTAAAATTTCACTTGCCCTGAGGTGTTAATTTGAAAGCAGTTTCCTTACCTTTGATATGCAAAAAAAGCGGCATGGTATTAATCATTTTCTGAGAACCATATCAGCACAGATTTTGTTGATGCTTGCTTCTTGACCCTAATATTTTTGTAAAAGCTAAACTCCCACTATCCAAATGAGCATTAATTTCGATAAAGAACGTTTTCTCCATCGCCATATAGGTTCAAACTCTGAACAGATTCAAGAGATGCTTGAAACGGTAAACGCATCTTCTCTTGAGCAGCTGATCGATGAAACAGTGCCCAAAGGCATACGACTCAAGGAAGAGTTGGATCTGGATGAACCGATGAGCGAATACCGGTTTTTGGATGAATTTAAAGAGCTTGCATCCGAGAATGAGATTTACCAGTCCTATATCGGTATGGGCTACTATGATACGCTTACTCCCAATGTAATTAAGCGCAATATCCTTGAGAATCCGGGCTGGTATACGGCTTACACGCCTTACCAGGCAGAAATTGCGCAGGGAAGACTGGAAGCGCTCATCAATTTCCAGACCATGGTTTCGGACCTGACCGGCATGGAACTGGCCAATGCCTCTTTGCTGGACGAGGGCACCGCTGCGGCGGAAGCCATGAGCATGTTCTACTCTTCAAAGAAAGGTGCCAAGAGAAAGGGTGCCGACAAATTTTTTGTGTCTGAATTATGCCATCCGCAAACCATTGATGTGGTGAAGGGACGGGCGAAACCCCAGGGAATTGAGGTCGTAGTGGGCGATCACAGCGAACTGGATGTAACAGACCCTGAGCTGTTTGGTATTCTTCTTCAGTATCCCGGCACTGACGGATCAGTTGAAAACTATTCGGGACTGATTGCTGCGGCGCAAGAGCATGGCAGCCAGGTGGTCGTTGCGGCCGACCTGCTGAGCCTGACGCTGCTCACCCCTCCCGGCGAAATGGGCGCGGACGCGGTGGTAGGGTCATCCCAGCGTTTCGGTGTGCCGATGGGTTATGGCGGTCCTCACGCGGCTTACTTTGCAACCGGCGAAGATTATAAAAGAAAGATTCCCGGACGTATAATCGGTGTGACTCAGGATGAAGAGGGCAATCCGGTATACCGCATGGCTTTGCAAACCCGAGAACAGCACATTCGGCGGGAAAAAGCAACTTCTAATATTTGTACGGCCCAGGTACTGCTGGCGGTTATCGCCGGGATGTACGCGGTTTATCACGGTCCACAGGGTTTGAGAAGGATTGCCGAACGCATTCATGGCCTGACAAAAATTGTTAAACTTGGTCTTGAGAAACTGGGATTCGAAATTGAAAATGACACCTTTTTTGATACGCTTACCATCCGTGTGGATGGCAATGAAACCCGGGAGACTATCCGCGGGCTGGCTCTTGAAAAGGAGATGAATTTCCGTTATTTCAATGACAATCAGGTCGGTATCTCTCTCGATGAAGTGAAGGATCTGGCTGATGTACAGCAGGTTTTGGAGATTTTTGCTGAAATTAAGGGCAAGAATATTGATGGCTTTGCCAAAGATCACCGTGACCGCATCGAGCTTGAAATTCCGGAAGGCTTGCACCGGGAATCCAATTATATGGAGCATCCGGTCTTCAACTTGTACCACTCGGAGCACGAGATGCTTCGCTACCTGAAGAAGCTTGAGAATAAAGACCTTTCCCTGGTCCATTCCATGATATCGCTGGGTTCCTGCACTATGAAGCTGAATGCTACCTCGGAGATGATTCCGCTTACCTGGCCGGAATTCGGGCAAATACATCCTTTTGCACCGGAAAGTCAGGCTAAAGGATATCACAAGCTGTTCAGTGAACTCGAGCGGCAGCTGGAAGAGATTACCGGTTTTTCGGCTATTTCCCTGCAGCCGAATTCAGGTGCACAGGGTGAGTATGCCGGTTTGATGACGATACGGGCTTATCATGAGCATCATGGCGAAGGCCACCGGAATGTTACCATCGTCCCCGATTCAGCTCATGGTACAAATCCCGCTAGTGCGGTCATGGCCGGTATGGAAGTGGTGGTCACCAAGTGCGATGACAACGGCAATGTTGACCTGGACGACCTTCGCAAAAAAGCCGAGCAGCACAAGGATAATCTTGCCGCCCTGATGGTGACCTATCCGTCAACTCACGGGGTGTTTGAAGAGGATATCAAAGAGATTTGTGAGCTCATCCATAATTATGGCGGGTTGGTGTATATGGACGGTGCAAACATGAATGCCCAGGTGGGCATTACCAGTCCCGGGGAGATCGGAACCGACGTATGTCACCTAAACCTGCATAAAACATTCTGCATACCTCACGGCGGGGGAGGTCCGGGGGTAGGCCCGATAGGAGTCAATGACAAGCTGAAGCCATTTCTGCCCGGCAATGCGCTGGTGGAAACCGGCGGACCTGAAGCCATTAACGGTATTTCGGCAGCCCCCTGGGGAAGTGCCAGTATTCTTGCCATCTCTTATGCCTACATCAAGATGATGGGAGCTTACGGCCTTAAGAAAGCGACTGAGGTTGCCATTCTGAATGCCAATTATCTCAAGGATCGCCTGAAGGATCATTACCCAATACTGTATACCGGAAAGAACGGGCGTTCGGCTCATGAGTTTATAATCGACCTGCGTCCTTTCAGGCAGTCGGCTGATGTGGAAGCGGTGGATGTTGCCAAGCGCCTGATGGATTACGGGTTCCACGCTCCTACGATGTCCTGGCCGGTGCCGGGAACCATCATGATAGAACCGACGGAAAGCGAATCGAAGCAGGAGCTGGACCGTTTCTGTGAAGCCATGATATCCATTCGCGAGGAGATTCGCGAGGTGGAAGAAGGGGAAGCCGATCGCGAGAACAACGTGCTGAAGCATGCGCCTCATACTCAGCGTATGATCATTTCGGGAACTTGGGACCGTCCCTATTCGCGTGAAAAGGCGATATTTCCACTTGATTATATCCGGTTCAACAAGTTCTGGCCCAGCGTCAGCCGTGTGGATGATGCCTATGGCGACCGCAACCTGATGTGCAGCTGCGTTCCTCTGGACGCCTACGCCGAAGGCCAGGAACCCGCCGCCGTCGATTAATTTATTTGGCCACAGATTAACACAGATTTAATTTTGCAAATGCAGTAAATTACTTTAAATCAGTGAAAATCTGTGGCTAAAATTATCTGTGTTCTATGCTGCCTTGAATTTTTATGTCGCCCAGTAAGGTCCTGTTAACCGGGCATTTGTTGGCGATTTCCAGGAGGCGGTCAACCTGCTCCTCACTTAAATCGCCCTTAACCACAAGGTCCTTTTCAATCACATCAATTTTGCTCTTCTTATCGTCACAATTGGTGCAGTCTTCATCATGACGTTTGTTGTGCTTTAGCTCTACAAAAATATCCTCCAGCGGCCACTCTTTTCGTTGGGCATACATCTTTACTGTCATCACCGTGCAGGAACCCAAGGCCATCAACAGGTAATCATAGGGATCCGGACCGGCATCCTTTCCGCCTTCAACATACTCCGGTTCATCGGCTGTAAGCTCATGCTTGCCTGCCGTTAGCGTGGTGGTATAGGTTTCGTCTTTCGGAAGGTGGACGTGAACAATTTTCTTTTTGTCGTTGTCAGTGGCCATAATATCTATTGATTCTCTTGTTCTTGTGGTTCTGCGAAAGTAAGGATATACCCGTTAAGGTCGCGTATAGTAAATTCTTTCATTCCATAAAAGGTGGTGTGGGGTTCCTTTATAAAATCAAGTTCCTTGTGCTTTTCAACCGTTTTATATAGATGATCAAATCCTTCTATTTCGATAAAGAGTATTAATGAACCGCCCATTTTTGATCCTCTTAGTTGCGGCACTTCTTGTAAAAGATTTCCTTTTTCATGAAGCATGAGCTCTACGGCATCGCGGGTGACCATGGCCCACTGCAGTTTGCCATCATCGCGCGGAACAGACATTTCAAGTGTAAAGCCGAGTACATCTTTATAGAAGCTGACGGTTTTATCAACATCCTCGACCATCAGGTTTGCGGTAATGGATTTAAATTTTGCTGTCATAATATTTCGGATTTTTTATAAGGATGATATGACCTTCAATGAACTTACTTGGCCTGCAAAAAACAAGTCTGGAACTTCTCTTAGAAGCCATACATACCCAGTGCATAACAGAGAGGTCATTTGGCCTGTATTTCATTTTGGTACCGGCTAAGTGGAGATGTGATATTTATCTTCAAGCACCTTGAGGTGGTGACGTTCATGCCCCGCAATTATATATGCAAGGGCACGTACCGAAAAAGTATTATCGTTTGCGGTTCCTTTCCTT
>DATFJD010000522.1:0-17874 GCA_035269475.1 Halalkalibaculum sp. | reverse complement strand
CTTTACCCTGCCGGGAATATTTCTCACCCCGGTGCTCGGGGTCTTCGCCGACCGCATCGGACGCAAGGCTATCCTGGTCCCCTCGCTATTTATCTTTGGAATAGCCGGAACGGCTTGCGCCTTCGCTACTGACTTTACCTGGCTGTTGATCCTCAGATTTTTACAAGGCATTGGAGGGGCCTCCTTAGGTGCCCTGAATGTTACACTTATCGGCGATCTGTATGAAGGTAAAAGACGAGCAACGGCCATGGGCTATACCGGAAGCGTGCTTAGTATTGGTACAGCCTCCTATCCGGCAATTGGAGGCGGCCTGGCGCTGCTGGGATGGTTTTATCCCTTTTATTTATCACTCATTGCCATTCCCATTGGCCTATTCGTCATCCTGGCATTAAAAAATCCGGAACCGGCAAACGGGAAAGACCTAAGAACCTATTTCGGTGATGTATGGAATTCCCTGAAATCCAAAAAAGTAATCGGACTCTTTACTGCTAATTTCCTGACCTTTATCATGCTCTACGGGGCCTATCTTACCTTTTTCCCTATTCTGCTTGACGAAGATTTTCAGCAGTCATCGCTGGTGATCGGCATTATGCTATCCGGTTCTTCCGTAATTACCGCCATTACCTCCTCGCAGCTGGGCAAGCTGGCGGGACGTTTTTCAGAACCAAACCTTATCCTAACGGCATCGATACTATATTTGGGAGTATTTTTATCCATACCCACTATCGAAAATATCTGGTTCCTGGCCCTGCCTATTATGGTTTTTGGATTTGCACAAGGCATAAACATTCCAAGCATTTTGAATTTATTGACCTATCAGGCACCGACAGAATACAGAGCGGCTTTTTTATCGGTGAACTGGACCGTTTTACGTAGCGGACAGGCATTGGGGCCCTTTTTGCTAGGCATTATTTATGGTTTGGGCGGGGCGGAGCTTACTTTTTATGTTACGGCAGGCATTGCAGTAGTGTTTACAGCTGTGATTCTCACAATGATAAAATAAAAAAAACCCGGGAGTATCCGTCCCGGGCTTTTTAATGCTTTAGGTTTCAGCATTTAGGAGTGACTAGTTGACTAACTAGATTAGGGTCTTTATAAGAGAGTTTCTTTGTTTTCTATATACAAGAGTTGTGTATTCCGTATTTGTTACAAATTATTTTTATTTAATTTCAAAAAGCATTCTAAATCATATTATTTACCTTAACAAGGTCTATTTCCGGCAATTTAACCATGCATTTTAGTCCTCATTATAATGTTGATTATTTAAAACATTTATCCTGATCCATATGAACTCTTCCTACCGGTTATGTACAAATCACTTGTTCACAATGCTATTTTTACTGTTTCTAGGCTTAGGCGGCTGTACGGCTCTCCAGGATATAGCCGGCAATATTCAGAAGCCAAATCTATCCGTGACGGACATGCGTGTGACCGATTTCAACTTCGATGAAATAGAGATCACCTACGATGTTACTGTCGAAAACCCCAATGCAATGTCCGTTCAGCTATCCTCCTATAATTATGATTTCAAGCTTAACGAAAAGACTTTCCTAGAAGGGCAGCAAAATGAGTTCATGGAAATTGAAGCTTCGGGAAAGAGCACACTTAAAGTTCCGGTCACCCTCAATTTTAAAAAGGTCTATGATGGCATCCGTACCCTGGCAAATTCGGACCAGGCCGCTTATGAATTTTTAAGTGAACTTACCTTTGACCTTCCGGTTATCGGAGACACCAAAATTCCGGTCTCTAAAAAAGGGAGCATACCCATGATCAGCCGTCCCGGAATTCAGGTAACAAACCTTGAGATCAAGAACCTGAGTTTTAGCAGTGCCGATTTAGCCTTACATCTTGAGTTTGACAATCCCAATGCCTTCGGTATCAAGATCAATGAATTTGACTATGGGTTGATGATTAATGGTGAACAATGGGCCCAAGGCAAGTCACTGGCAAATACCCTGATATCAGAAAAAGGCAGCAGCCGTTTAACCATTCCCATTTCCCTGAATATTTCGGAGATCGGGCTTTCGGCATACCGGCTGCTCAGCGGATCTGAAGATCTAAACTACAGCCTGAACGGAACCTTCAATTTGGGTACTACCCATCCCCTGCTGGATGAGACTGATTTGAATGTAAACCGGAGCGGGAGTCTCTCTCTGACGGGGAATTGAAGACTTATCAGTCTGGAAGTACCATAGAACGCAGATGATGCTGATCCTGCCGATCTACACGGTTATGATATCTTCTTAAACAGTCATACCTGTACAGATCCGTACAACCTGTGTCATCAGCGTTCTATTATAGGTTCCGCAACATTTAGTTTCAAAATGCATATCTTTCAAATAATAATACCCGGAACCATTGATCAATCATTACCTATATGGATGAATACATTCTGGACGCTCCGGTCGGATACCTGCACTTAAAGGCAACCGAAGATACACTTGTCGAAATATCTTTTTTAGAACAAGTAAAGAAACAGAATTCCACAAAACCTACATCCGGCATTATAGAAAAGACCGTAGAGCAGCTGAATGAATACTTTGAGGGCGATCGCACTGTCTTTGAACTGCCTTTGGCACCGGAAGGCACCGAATTCCAGCTTGAGGTGTGGAATTTGCTGAAAGAGATACCCTACGGCGCGACAACAACCTATTCCAAACTTTCTCACAATCTGGGCAATCCCAAAGCTGTCCGAGCAATTGGCAAAGCCAATGGGCAAAATCCCATTCCCATCATCATCCCCTGCCACCGGGTTATAGGTGCCAATGATACCCTGGTCGGATATGCAGGGGGCATTGAGATAAAACGAAGGCTATTGCAACACGAAGGGGCTTTGCTATTGTAAAGCGGTTTAAATCTTTTTACTATTGCTTGGCTTTCAAATCATTACCTTAATTTTTTCGCTAAAATTAAACCACTGTCTGTGATGCGCAATTCCTATAAATTTCTCACGTGTTTTTTAGTTAGTATTTTCATTTCCCTGAATGCTTTTGCCCAGATCCAGGAAGCGCCAGAGCGTACCGAAGGCGAAGGTCCCTATGACCGCCTCATCATTCGCGGCGTGATGCTGGTTGACGGTACCGGCTCGCCTCCCATGGGCCCGGTTGACGTGGTCGTGGAAGGCAACAAAATTGCATCGGTTCAGAATGTAGGTTACCCGGGCATCCCGATCAATGAAAACCGCAGGCCCGAAGCCGGTCCCGATACCAAAGAAATTGATGCGGAAGGCATGTACCTGCTGCCGGGATTTTTTGACATGCATGCCCATACCGGTGGATCTGCCCAGGGAACACCGGCCGAATATGTCTATAAGCTCTGGCTGGCTCATGGAATCACCACCATACGAGAGCCCGGCTCCTTCAATGGCATGGACTGGACCCTTCGCCAGAAAGAGCGAAGCAACAACAATGAAATAACGGCCCCTCGAATTTCGGCTTATATGGGTTTTGGAATGGGTCATGACGGGCCCATAACCACGCCTGAACAAGCGCGTAAGTGGGTTCAGATGATTCATAAAAAAGGGGCTGATGGTATTAAGTTTTTTGGAGCAAGCAAGCCCATCTATGCTGCGGCCATCGACGAAGCCAACAAGCTCGGCCTGGGAACCATGACGCACCACGCGCAAACCCGGGTGGTATATAACAATGCGCTGGAATCTGCAAGGCTTGGCCTCACCAGCGTAACGCACTGGTACGGCGTACCCGAGTCGATGTTTACCGACCAGATCATCCAGGATTACCCGCTGGATTACAACTACAGCAATGAGCAGCACCGCTTTGAAGAGGCCGGAAAATTATGGAAGCAGGCTGCAGAACCCTATTCGGATAAATGGAATAAGGTGATGAATGAAATGATTGAGCTTGACCTGACAATGAATCCTACCTTCACTATTTACGAGGCCAATCGTGACCTCTCTGCCCAGCGCCGCGCCGAATGGCATGAGAAGTATACGCTTCCCTCACTTTGGGAATTTTACCAGCCCAGCCGTATTTCCCACGGCTCCTACTGGCTGAACTGGGGGACCGAACAGGAGATTGCCTGGAAAGAAAATTTTGACCTTTGGTTTACGTTCATCAACGAGTATAAAAATCGCGGGGGCCGCGTTACCCTTGGCTCGGATGCCGGCTACATATTCAAGCTGTACGGCTTTGGATACATACAGGAGATGGAATTATTCCGAGAGGCCGGTTTCCATCCGCTCGAGATCTTCCAGTCAGCATCCCTGAAAGGGGCTGAGGTATTAAAAATGGACGACCGGCTGGGAACCATAGAAGTAGGCAAGCTGGCAGATATGGTGATCGTTGACGCCAACCCGCTTAAGAATTTAAAAGTGCTCTATGGAACCGGAGCCATACAGGTTAATGACGACAATGAACCGGTGCGCGTAGGCGGCGTTAAATATACAATTAAAGATGGCATTGTTTACGATGCTAAACAGCTGCTGGAAGACGTTAAAGAAATGGTTGAGCAATCAAAGCAGGAGAAGAACTACAAAATCACTCAACCCGGACAAGATTACTGATCACTGAAATCGGAATCTAAATTAAACTTCTGCTTTTATTTTCAGTATAACAGGAGCTTAATCCAAACTCTTTAAATTCTGCTGTTATGAAAAAATATATTATTACCGCCTTATTCTGCTGTACACTGCTGACTTTTAGCCAAATTAGCTATGCTCAACAGTCCGGAGTGGGGCTTGGAGCGATCTTAAACGGCCCGACCGGCATAAGTGTAAAGGTATGGCTAAGCGAGGATCTTGCTGTTGACGGGGCGCTCGGGCTGCAGCTAAGCGAAAATTTTCAGTCTGTTTACATCCATTCTGATATTTTGTATCACAACGATTCCCTTAACGAAGAACTGGATCTTAATAATTCATCGTTAAGATCCTATTACGGGGCCGGCCTGCGTGTGGTTTTCCAGGATTTTAATGATATTGTCGGCTTGCGGTTTCCCGTGGGCCTTACCTACTCGCTTACCAATGCCCCTCTAGGCACCTTTTTTGAGTTGGCACCCACCTTCGATATAGAACCGAACTTTCAATTCTCATTTGCCGGGGCGATAGGCCTGCGGTATTATCTAAACTGATTATCTGTACATGAGCTGGCACACCCGAAGAGACTTCCGCAAAATTCACCGGTGGGGAGCACTGCTTATTGCGCTCCCCTTTCTGATTGTCCTGATTACCGGACTCTTTTTACAAGTCAAAAAAGAGTTTTCGTGGATTCAGCCTCCCTCGCAGAAAGGCAGTATCTCCTATCAGACACCTGAGGTGGGTTTTGATCGCATCCTTGAAATTTCTAAATCAGATAGTGAAGCCAACATCAGCTCATGGGAAGACGTCGACCGTCTGGATGTGAGGCCCGATGACGGGGTTGTAAAAGTGCGAAGCGTAGAAGGCTGGGAGCTGCAGATCGACCTGGGTACGGGAGCCATTCTTTCATCAATGATGCGCAGATCGGATATCATTGAATCTATTCACGACGGCTCCTGGTTCCATGACCAGGCCAAACTTTGGATCTTCCTGCCATCTGCAATTGTAGTAACGATTCTGTGGATTACCGGTATCTATTTATTCTTCCTTCCCTATTTTGCAAAGTGGCAGAATCGTAAACGGATGAAAAACAGGAAGCAGAGGCGACGGAAGCGTAAAAAAGTTCACGAGGACCTCCTGGAAGAGGTAGGATAGCAGACTATGGGTAAACATAAACGACTCCAAAAGAAAGCGGAAGAACTCCATATTAGCTCGATAAAGCGACACATCTTTATCTGCGCCGACCAGACCAAGCCCAAATGCTGCAAACTGGAGATCGGGCTTAAATCCTGGAAATTCCTGAAAAAGCGATTAAGTGAGCTTGAGCTGGACGGGCAGGGTGGTATCTACCGTACCAAAGCGAACTGCCTGAGAGTCTGTAAAAAGGGCCCAATTGCCGTGGTGTACCCGGAAGGCACATGGTACCATTCCTGCAAGCCCGAAGTGCTTGAGCGTATTATTCAGGAGCATCTTATCGGCGGGAACCCGGTTGAGGAATATTTGTTCGTGGAGCAGCCGCTGTAATAATAGAACACGGGTTTAGCAGATCAAGCAGATGATCGCTGGTAAAAAGGTTATCCCCCCTCCACTCTGAGAGGCTTGCAGCCTCGTGGTGGGCCAAGGTATCCTTGTTGCCCTCAACAGCACTATACACCCAGATTATTTTAGCCACTGATTGGCACAGATATGGGACTGATATTATAAATAAAATCTGTGCAAATCTGTGGCCAATAAGTCCAAATGTTTATTCTCCGTCAATCTGTTCAAGCAGAACCTGAACTGCTCTTCTCAGCTGCGGGTCTTCACCCTTCGCCTTGCTGTCAGGAGCGTTATCTACGGTCACATCCGGGTAGGCCGGGCCGTTTTCCATGTTCTCATCCGTTGCTTTTACATACCAGCCTCGGAATGGCATGCGAACAAAAGAGCCATCCAACAGCCCCATGCCGCCTGTGGATATCACGGCGCCGAAAGTCGGCATACCGACCAGTTTTCCGACACCGAGTGTCTTGAAAGCATGAGAGAATATCTCCGCATTCGAGTAGCTGCTCTCATTGGCCATGGCTACCGAAGGCTTGGTCCACCAAGAGAGCGGCAGGCGCTCACTGAAGGGATAATATTCACGGAATTTCTCGTGGTTTTCGTCGAGGTCGGGAGTCGCTCCCCTGGGTACGGTATAGGCATGCTGTTTCACATTCAGTACCGTCATCAGGTAATCGGTCGTCCATCCGCCCCCGTTCCAGCGAACATCAATAACAATTCCCTCCTTGTCATGGCCCTGGGCCATCAGCTCGCGTTCAAAACGTTCGAAACTGGGCCAGTTCATGCCTTCCACATGGATATAGCCAAGGCGTCCGTTGGAGTATTTATCGGTCAGCTCTTCGCGCGAATCAATCCACTCTTCATAGAGTTCGTCGTTCAGGCTATTTGTGGGACGAATAACCACCTCGCGGGATTCTCCGTCAGCGTTTTCGACCTTGAGCAGAATTTGCTCAGAAGCGTCGTTCACAAAATAGGAATAGAAATTAGAACCGCTGCTGATAGGCTGTCCCTCCACTTCGGTGATAAGCTCTCCCTCGTAGAGTTTGCTTTGCTGCTTATCAGCAGGACTGTTTTTAACCACTTTGGTAATTCGTACCCCATTGTCAGCGGGTTCAACTCCGATGCCCAGCAGGCCGGTACGCTCGTTCTGCGTTTCTTCCGGATTCGAACCGTATAGTCCCATATGACTGGCGTTAAGCTGCCCAAGCATCCAGTTAAACATGTACCGGAAGTCCTGGCTTGTTGAAGCGGCCAGTGCCCATGGCTTGTATTTGTCTCTGAGGGCCTGCCAGTCGTCACCGTGAAATTCGGGATCATAGAACCCCTGGTTTAGTGCGCTCCAGGCCTCCTCAAATACCTGTTTATTTTCTTCTTCGTGGTTGATAAGCATCGAAGCTCTGAAAGGCAGTGCCGTAAAGTCACCTTTGGGATCTACCTCAAAAAAGCTGCCTCTCTTCAGGGCATAGAGCTTTTTGCCATCCGGACCCAGCGTGAGACCGTAAGGATTCTGTCCCCCCTCGGTTAACTGCTTTGATTCAGATCGATCGAATTTAATGCTGAACAAATCCCTGCCATCGGCCGCAGGATCACTCGCGGTAAAGTAAAAGGTCTCCCCATCTTCTGAAATCACCAGGCTGCTTTCGTTACCCGGCATGGAGGTCACCTGCCAGAGGCGCTCGTGGATGTTTTCGAAATCGATTTCAATGGGCTCTACCTCTTTTTTCTCCTCTTCATCTCCTTCTTTCTTCTCATCCTCTTCCTCTTCGTCATCGAAGTAGTACCCTTCCTCACGGTCCTCTTCTGTTTTCAGCCAGTCTTCTTCGGTAAGCCATGCAAACCAGATGTCAAAGTCGCCATTATTCCGGCTCGACATAAAGCCCAGCTTAGATCCGTCCCTGCTCCAGACCGGTGCATAATCTCCTTTGGGGTGCATGCTCACGTTTACCGGGTCCCGGCTGTTATCCGCTGCGTGAATGTATATCTCACTGTTAAAGTAGAGATCATCCAGTGAGTAGGCCAGCCACTTGCTATCGGGGCTCCAGGAAATACCTCCCGGGGTCGACCATCCGTCAAGCAGTGTCTTCTGATTAGACAGTTCACCGTCATTGCTAATATCCGCAGTGATTAACTCTCCCCTTCCTCTCTGGTACACAATTTTTTTACCGTCAGGAGAAATAATCGGATTCATTTCATCACCTTCGGTATTCGTGAGCCGGACAAGTTCATGTTTGAGGCTCTTAAAAATATCGGGCTTATTCTCATCCGAAGAACGGGCAAGATAAATGTCATACTGGCCGTTTCGGTCTGAAGTAAATACCACGGTTGAATCATTGAGCCAGCTTACGGAACGGTCACGATAGGGATGATCAGAGAGATTAACTGATTTTGGATTCTCCTTGTCATTTTTACGTACAAAGATTTCACCTCGTATCGTCATTGCCGTATAGCTGTCGTCAGGTGAAACTTCGTAACCTTCAATATCACCGGTGAAGGTCTTGTGTTCCGTGGGATAAAACCGGTAATCTGACGATAAGGTTATATTCATCTCAGACGGGCTGCTCGATCCCTGAGACAGCGTATAAAGCGCCGTTTTCTGTTCAAAAACCAGGTTGCCGTTTCGTGCTACATCAAAGTATCTGACTCCGTCTTCCCTAAAATTCGTTTTCGCAGTGGGGCTACCGGCAGCAGTTCCGTTCGAACTGATATTCTGCTCGTAGATATTATAGCGGCCTGTTCGAGCACTGATGAAATAAAGGGTGCTGTCATCCTTCCATCTCGGCAAAAAATCATTCATAGAATTATCCGTGACCTGTGTATAGGTATCTTCTTCAGTGTCATGGATCCAGATATCGAGATCTGCAGGGCCATTATATTCCTCCCGAGCAATCCGGCAAGAACCGCGCACAAAAGCAACATATCTTCCGTTTGGTGACATTGCCGGCATATCTCCGACCGCATTCAGGAAACGCGATGGGGTGCCTCCTTCTGCAGGCACGTGTTGAATTTCAGAATCCCATTCTACCTGTTGGAAAGTGCGGTTACTTGTAAATAGAAGACGGTCTGAGGAGGTCCAGTCCCATAGATTATCGCCCCCCGAGTAGTAGGTGATACGTTTTGACTGTCCACCTTTTGCCGGGATGACAAAAATATCGTCATTACCGAAGCGGCCCGCAGAAAATGCAATTGACTCCCCATCCGGGCTCCAGCGGGGTGCCGCTTCATAGGCCTCATGGACAGTCAGCCTTCGTGCCTCCCCTCCGGCATAGGGTACGGTCCAGATATCTCCCTGGTAGGAGAAGGTAACCGCAGAACCCTGTGGATTAATAGCCGGCTCACGGGCCAATACTATTTCATCCTGAGCCTGAAGGCTAACGGGCCCCAAAATGAACAAAGATGCCAAAATCGAAATGAAGTACTTCATAGTGCTATTTTATTTTTGTTGATCATTTAAATGGAAATGTGAGTACACAGATTTTATTACTAATCACAGGTCCGTGTTATCCGTATTCGGTTCTGTTTTTTTGAATTATAAATCATGCAATAGCATTACTGCATTCTGCATCATGCGTGCAGGCCCGACCCAGAACATCCGGTATTGGGTATTGTCGAGTAAGAACACGACTTTCCCCGAACCCAGTTCCGCCACGCCTGCAAATGCATTGCCTGCTGCTTTCTGTAAATTCTCCTGAGATGCGTAACCCGAGGCAAGAAGGCTGCCGGCATCTTTTTGATAATAACCTACCGTCTGCCAATCTGTACTCGGCACCAGGGCATCATCAGAAAATTTAAGGGAATACAACTTCTTACCCAGGCCGAAAGCAAGCGGATTGGAATCATCTACTATACCTTTGAAGGCCGATCCCGGAATCCTTTTTAATCCTGAAGTATCTTCCCGGGCCTCATAGCGAGTATAAGCTTCCGGATCAATGGTATCGTCATTATCCTCTTTTTTCTCAGTTTCCGCAAGTGCAACACCTGTAAATCCTGATCGATTTTTGGTTAAGAACTCGGCTGAGTTTTCTGTTGCTACCAGCGTCCCGCCGGCTCTAACCCAGCTTTCAAGCTTCTCCTTGGCTGTTGAATCGATAACGGAAGAAAGCCCCCTGGCTCCCGGCATAACAATAACATCGTACTCATTAATATCAAGGTAAGGCAGGCTCTCACTTCGAATACGGGAAATCCCGAATTCCGTCCACCGGTCAAACAGGAACCAGATCTGCCCTGCCGTGTAGGAACTGAAGGGACTATCAACCATCAGCGCTACTTTCGGCTCCTTAACCGGCTCGCTGTCCCTGGATGCCAGGTCAATGCCCTTGTCCATCCTGCCGGTATCAAATCCAACAATTTGCACTTTAGCCTGTTCGGCAATGCGCTGCATGTCAGCCTTAATCTCATTTTTCTTGCTGTAGTTGCGTCCTGCCAGAACAATCAGGCTTCCCTCGCCGTAGGTCGTGCCCTGATAGGTAAAGGTCTCAGCGGCACTTCGAACCCGGTAGCCGGCATTCCAGAGTTTAGCCAGTGCGTTCGGCGCATAACGCTGATCCCAGTCAATTACAAAAGCATAGTCCGCTTCCGGATTTTCCAGGCCATAGGGATAACCGGGGCTTTCTGTTACTCTCTGAGTCGCTACGTCAATGTCATCTTCTGTCCAAGCCGCATCCAGGTTATAAGCCAGCGGGGCCGACCAAGTGGACATGTCGTACATTACCGAATCCTTGATAGCAAGCTGCCGCTTCATCATGGTATTGATAAAGATGTGCCGGGGCTGATCGGTCTTAATAATAAAATCTCCGCTTTTAAATGACCTCCTGGAAGATTCGCCATCCCAGTAACCGTAGGCATCCCTTAGGGTAAAGTCCTCGCCGGCCCGTTCTACTTCAACGCCGTGCCTGAGCATGATATCAATCAGCTCGTAGGTATAACCGGAGGCATTATCCGGCACGATAAAGGCCTCTGCCTCCCCTTTCCGGGTCTCCTGTGAGAAAGCATCTCTGAAATATCGAAGCAGCGGCTCCCTATGCTCTACGGCTGTTTTAACGGTGGCAATTGAGTTGGTATAATGGTCGAAAATTCGCTGGCGAAGGGTTAAAACATAACCGTCTTCTGTTTCAACGGCCCTACCTCCGCGGCTGTGTCCGCCCTGCTCTGCCAGCATTCCAATTCCTCCCATATTGCTGGGATAGGAAGAACCGTAGCCGGGATAGAAAAAGTCGAAGGCCTCGCGTGTGGCATAATTGATATTGTGCCGGTCGAACTCTTCAATGGTACCGCGGCCAAAGACATCTGCCCACTTTTCATAGTCGTCGGGCAGCTCATGATTTCGCGGTGTGGTTCCCGGCATCGTAAAATAATTGCTGTTAAAACCCTGTTCGTGCAGGTCAAGATGAACCTGTGGCAGCCACTGCTGGTAGACATCCACTCTTCCTCTTGATTCGGGATGTACCAGCCAGGTCCAGTCGCGATTGAGGTCAAACCAGTAGTGGTTGGTGCGACCGCCCGGCCAGATCTCATCATGCTCATAATCGGCAGCATTGGTATTCAACACATTGCTTTTAGCCGATTTATACCAGAATACATAGCGGTCGCGGCCGTCCGGATTGATCATCGGATCTATAATCGTGATGGCATTTTCACGCATGCCCCGGGTTCCGGTATCGGAGGCGGCTACCAGCCGGTACGCAGACTGCATTGCCGCTTCACTGCTGGAAGGCTCATTTCCGTGCACATTGTAACTCAGCCATACTGTTACGGGCTGCTTGCTGATTACCAGGTCAGACGCCGTACTGTTCAGGGAGTCGGGATCGGCAAGCCGCAGGTTGTTATTCCGCAATTGGTCGATGAGCGCATGATTCTTTTCGGAAGTAATAACGGCATAATAAAGCCCGCGTCCTTCATAAGTCTCCCCGTATTTGTGAAAAGTGATACGGTCGGATAGTTCATCGAGCCGCTCAAAATAGCGCATCACATCCGAATGCATCGTATAGGCGCTGCCCAGTTCATAGCCCAGAAAATCTTTGGGTGAAGGGATATCCGAATCGTAGGTAATCTCGGGATCGAATTCGAAGGTTCGCTCCTGGGCGGAGAGCATGGTTGTTAGAGAAAAAAGAAGCAGAAATGGAAGAGTGAAAAAGGCTAACTTTGAAGCTCCGGTATTCATCATGATATATACTCTGATTTATATTTAAAATCCATCATGCTAAGGGTAATAAATACTAAGGTAAAATGGAGTAAAAATCTTAGGGTATTACCACAGATATACACAGATAAAGACTCTGTGAAACTCCGTGCTACTATGTGTCCCTCTGTGATATAAGTTCTGGCAAATGGTAAGTTTAATTATTTTATTTATCCTCGTTCACGATTATTACAGTTTGAACTTATAAAAAACGATCCCTTTGGATATACCCACACTCTCCGATATTCAGCAGGCACATGAACAGATCAAAGATCGTATTCACCGGACACCGGTACTGACTAACCGGCAGGTTGATGAGCGAAGCGGTTGCAGGGTCTTTTTTAAGTGCGAAAATTTTCAGCGTGTCGGGGCTTTTAAGTTTCGGGGCGCCTGCAATGCCGTTTTTTCGCTTGCTGACGAGGAAGCTTCAAACGGCGTGGCCACGCACTCCAGCGGTAATCATGCACAGGCTATAGCACTGGCTGCCAGAATGAGAAATATTCCGGCCTATATTGTTATGCCCGAAAACAGTCCGGAGGTTAAAAAAAGAGCCGTGGCAGGATACGGTGCCGAGATTACCTTCTGTGAACCCACCCAGGAAGCTCGTGAATCTACCCTGGAAAAAGTAGTGGAAAAAACGGGCGCAACTTTTATCCATCCCTATAATGACCCGAGAATCATAGCCGGACAGGGAACCTCCTGCCTGGAACTGCTCGAAGATTATCCCGACCTGGACATCATACTGGTGCCGGTTGGCGGTGGCGGACTCGCAAGCGGTACTGCCATTGCAGCTTCCGGCATTCGTCCGGAGGTCAAGGTAATAGGTTGCGAACCGGAGATAGCTGACGACGCGTATCTTTCGCTTAAAACGGGTGAATTGCAGCCATCAAAAAATACCCAGACGGTGGCAGACGGTCTGAGGACCGGACTTGGGGAGCTGACCTTTGCCTGTCTTCAAAAACATCTTCACGGAATAGTTACCGTAAGCGAAGAAGAAATTGTAAGCGCCATGCGCTATATCTGGGAAAGGATGAATATCATCATCGAAGCGTCCTGCGCCGTTCCGGTAGCCGCTTTATTCAATCATAAAATTGAAAACACTTCCGGGAAAAAAATTGGCATCATCATTACCGGCGGAAATGTTGATCTGGAAAATCTGCCATGGAATGAGCAAAGGGAACACGGATGACACGAATTTGGCAGATAACCACTGAAAAAAATAAAAGCCTGACTGTGGTAATCGGCTTAATCCGTGAATTCCGCGTTCCACAAGAAAAGACACGAAATGAAAGAGCGAATATGTATTATTGGCGGCGGGATATCGGGTATAACCACCGCTCTTTGCCTGCAGTTGCTGGGATATGAGACCATCATATTTGCCGAACAGGTTGTTTCTGAGGATGCACCGGAAGACCCCAAATTTGCCAGCCTGTATCCGGCGGCCTCCATTATTCCCCACACTGTCAGGTCAGAAATGATAGACCGTATTTTCCCGCTTTCGCATCACATCTTTGAAGGTTTATACCGAGGCGGTATGGAGGGCATGCAGATGCACCGGCATTATGAATTATTTGAAAAAGAAAAAGAGGATCCTCCTTACGCTACTTTTTTGAAAAACTATAAAAGAGTTGATCAAAATATGGAAGCTATTCCAAGGCCCAAGTATGCGGATTTTATCCGGGGATGGGCTTTCGACTGCCTGTTTACCGAATGGCCCATATATATCTCTCAGTTATATGAATGGTACCGTAAATCGGGCGGTAGAATTATCCGCAAGAAAGTGTCAGCTGATGATATTCCCGGACTTTCAGGTGAGGTTATTATTAACTGTTGCGGCATTTGGAGTGCCGACTTATTTGAAGATCCTGAACCGCTACTGGTGTCAAAAGGTCACTTGATTCATCTCAAAGATGCACCTTTGGTTCAGAATTCATCCGGTGAAATACCCTCCTACAACTATACCCCCGGCAAAGAAGTCTATGCTGATCCGGACGGAAATGCATCCGATGTTTATTTCTATCCCCGCTCGAACGGCTGGATTCTTGGAGGAAGCCGGCTGCAGGGACATATCGACCAGCAGGGACGCTGGCAAGGATCGGAATATACCGGTAAAACCGTACTAATTGACGGGGTGGAGATACCGCGGCCGATCTATGAACTCAACCGGGAAATCATAGAACAGACCTATGGCATAAACCTGGAAGATTTCACCGAAATGAAGACCCGAATCGGTTATCGTTACGTGCGGAGCGTTGATAAACCGGGTTTGCGACTTGAAACTTCACACGAATACGGAAAGACAATTATTCATAACTACGGACATGGCGGAGCCGGAGTGACTCTCTCGTGGGGTTGTGCTGTTTATGCCGCGGATCTGATAACTATTGAAAACAATAGCACAGCTGAAATTGCAGGGAAGCTGGAGCAAAAACTTCAAACCTTTCTATCCTGACCATTTAAAAAGGTTGTAAGCTATTCAAGCCGTAAACTGTTTCTCGGCACAATCAGGACAATCCAGCCAGTTTTCCGATGGTATTTTAGGCAGAGCGGCCGGACTGTTTCCACGCTCAAAAACAGGGCGATACAAAATCTCCCCATCCGAATGGGTGTCCCCGCATCCGTGACAATTCACCTCTCCTTCTACCTTTTTAGGGGTATAACCGGTAATTACCCACCCCTGGTGACCGGTATGGGCAGCGAGGCTTTCCAGTGCGGCTCGAACCGTTTGTGATTTATTGCCTCCATAGAACTTTTTTGCAAGATCCTCCAGAAGGTGCACGGTATCTTGATCAAGGGTAAAATTCAGGCGTTTCATACATACTCTTTTTTATGTTTGTTCTTATGATAGAGGTAATTCAACCAGTGTCCCCTCACCAGCAAAGCGCTTCCTAGAATTGTGACTCCGGCTTCTCCCCAGTCTCCCAGCAGGTCGTGCATCATCCACGCAAAGCCGACCACAAATAAACCGGCAAATAGGTACTTTCCTATCGTGCTTAACATGCTTTTGCCTTTCAGAGCAAAGAAAACCGTGGGTACAATCAGGATAAACAGTATTGGGTGTGTCCAGTCATGGATAGATTCGGCGGCCGGCCAGAGAGGCAGCAGGGCAATGGCGACAGGAAAAAACAGGCAGTGTATGGCACAAAGTCCTGAAATGCCAATGCCCAGGCGATCCCAGAATGCAGCTGAAATATGGTTATTGCTCATTTGTCACATTCAATTTCTAATACTCACTTTCGATGTGTACAAATATACACACTTATTTTGAGAAATGTAATCCATTTAACGCACAGGGGAATTGAGAAATGTGGAAAGTATCCGAGTTCCTTGTCAGGCAATTACATTTTACTACAAATCACTCCCGGATAATATACTAAGCTACCAAGAGCCGGAGTCTCCAGATGGTAATAACATGCCGCTTTTTGATTTTTATGCTAAAATCCCGGCACTTCAAATAAATCAAAAAAGTGGTATAGTCAGGGTTTCAATAATGTATCATTCTGCTATTTTGAATACAGGGAAAAAGAAGTAGATCGTCAATTAAATGAAAAATCTATGAAACGTTTAGCAATACTGTTAAGAAATGCTCTTCTTGCGCTGCTAACCTTGTTTATTGCTGTCCCGGCTATAGCACAGCAAAATGCATTCAGCAGCGAGGATTACACAAAAGACCAGTATGACATATCCATGCGCGACGGGGTTAAACTGCATACCGTAGTCTATGCTCCCGTGGATACCACTCAATCCTATCCCATATTAATGAAGCGAACGCCTTACAGCTGCCGACCTTATCAAGAAGGGAGAATTCCGGAACAGATTATCTCCAACCCCTATCTCCAAAAGGAGGGTTTTATAATCGTTTGCCAGGATGTTCGGGGAAGATGGATGTCAGAAGGGCAATACACCACAATGACCCCCAACAAAGATGATGAGAACGAAATTGACGAAAGCTCCGATACCTACGATACGGTTGAATGGCTGATAAATAATATTCCGAATAATAACGGCAAAGTGGGTCAGTGGGGGATTTCCTATCCCGGCTTCTATACTTCAGCAGCCCTTCCGGACGCACACCCGGCAATGGCAGCCTCCTCGCCCCAGGCTCCTATCGCCGACTTCTTTTTCGATGACTTTCACCACCACGGTGCCTATATGGTTAGTTACTGGTACGTCACCCCATTATTCGGCATTCAGCATGAGGCCCCTACCGATACATCCTGGTATAGTTTTCCCCAGGCCGGAACCAACGACGGATACTATTTCTACTCGAACCTGGTGCCTCTTACCAAATCCGATAAGTATTTCTCTGAAGATAATTTCTTCTGGCAGGAGCTTGTAAACCATCCCAACTATGACGAATTCTGGCAAAAGCGGAATATTCTACCTCACCTGGAAGGGATTGATCACCCGGTGATGACCGTTGGCGGTTGGTTTGACGCGGAAGACCTTTATGGTCCGCTGAATACCTACCGGTCAATTGAACAGAAGAATCCCGGAATATCTAATACGCTTGTGATGGGGCCCTGGAGTCACGGCCAGTGGTCAAGCAGCAATCCCCATCAAATGGTGGGCGACATTTATTTTGGAGAGGGAATCTCCGAGTTCTATAAAAAGGAAATCGAGTATCCCTTTTTTATGAAGCATCTGAAAGGGGCGGATACCAAAGATCTTCCGGAAGCCTATATGTTCGACACGGGTAAAAAAGAATGGAGTACCTTTGACACATGGCCGCCCGGTCAGGCACAAAAAACATCATGGTATTTTCACGGCAGCGGTGAGCTAAATGACACGAAACCGACCGGAAAGAATAGCAATTACACGGAGTATAAAAGCGATATTACCAATCCGGTACCCACTACCGAGGAGGATGAGCTCGTATTCATTCCTCGCGATTATATGACCAGCGATCAGCGCTTCGCCGCGCGACGTCCCGACGTCATCACCTTTGAAACCGGGGTACTGGAAAAGGATGTGACCCTGGCCGGAGACATGCTTGCCAATCTGTATGTGTCCACCTCAGGAACAGCTTCTGACTGGGTCGTAAAAGTCATCGATATCTATCCGCCAAGCACTCCGGAGACGGAACATACACCCGAGGGTGTGGAACTGGACAACTATCACCAGTTGGTTCGCAGTGAAATGATACGGGGACGTTTTCGCGAAAGCTATGAACATCCCAAACCTTTTGAACCCAACAAAGTAACCTATGTGGACCTGCCGCTGCAAGACCTATATCATACCTTTAAAAAGGGACACAAAATTCAGATACAGATACAGAGCACCTGGTTTCCACTCATTGACCTGAATCCCCAAAAATATGTACCCAATATTTTTAAAGCTAATGAAAGTGATTTTCAGAGTGCTATCCAGCGAGTTTATCATACACCTGAGTTCCCAAGCAATATTGAGGTGAAAATTCTAAACAGGTAAACTCTAAAAGTATTTGCCAAAACAGAAGCCCCGGCCAATTCCGGCCGGGGCTCTTAATTAGTACAATAATCAGATACAGAGTTAATAAACGACATCACCCAGAGGTAGCTGCCATACAGCAAGCAGGAGTATAGCTCCCTCTGAGCTATAGCTTAGTAGTTTTGAAAAGCCTCTATAATTTAATCCAACCATCAAATAC
>DATFJD010000521.1:0-4925 GCA_035269475.1 Halalkalibaculum sp. | reverse complement strand
AGGACAACTCAAGTACTATTTCAAGGCGTTTCTGATATCTGATGGCCCGAATACCGAACATCGACATTATATCGATAATGCCCAGCCCTCGTATCTCCATGAAGTGCTTGTTCATTTCAGAAGCGGAGGTCATAAGTATATTATGCTTTTTGGTAAGCATGACCACATCGTCGGCTACCAGACGGTGTCCGCGTTCAACCAGGTCAAGCGCCACCTCGCTTTTCCCTATGCCCGATTTCCCCCCGATTAGAATACCGATACCGTAAACATCGACCATAGATCCGTGAACCATTGTCTGCAGGGCAAACTGGTCATCCAGGAAGTCGCGGATGAGCGCCATAAACTGGGTGGTCTCAACCGGGGTACGAAAAATGGGAATACCTTCCTTTTCTGCCATCTTAAGCAGGTATTTGGGAAGCTTGTTGCTGTCGGTCAGAAAAATGACGGGCAGCTCGAATTGCGTAATATGTGAAAAAGCTTCTTTCTTTTTTTCCCTGGACAGGAATTCCAGGTACCTGCTTTCGGTATTTCCGATAACCTGAATTCTCTGGTGGGTAAAAAGCTCAATATAGCCGGCCAATGCCAGGCCGGGGCGGTGCAGGTCCGCCTCGGTTACGCTGCGGTCGTCACAGCAATCTTCGGCAACACAAGCCTCCAGTTCTATGTGAACCTGCTCCTGTACCTTTTCAACGAGATAGCTTACGCTTATTTGCTTCTTTTTGGGTATCGGCTCGTGGTTACCAAAGGGCATATGAAGGCTATTAGTAGTTGGCTAAATTTTTGTCTTTGTACTTTTTGAGTTGGTGGCTGACATTCTCGACCACATTATTGATAGCCTTTTCATAGGAAGCTGCTTTCTCCTTGGCGTTAATTAGTTTCTGAGGTACTTTCACGTTCAGTTCGGCTTGCTGAGGATTTTCATCATCGGAGACCGGTTGTAAAATAATATCGCAAATAACAATCCGGTCATAAAATTGGTCCAGCTTCTGCACCGCATCGACAGCATAGGAGTGTAATTCTTTACTTGCATCAAAATGTCTTGCCGTGAATGTAGTTTTCATAAATTTCCTCTTATTTTTATTGATTAGCTCTAGGGTGTGCTAGTTCGTAAACATTTTTAAGTCGTTCAACGCTCGTATGTGTATAAACTTGTGTTGCTGCCAGGTTCGCATGTCCCAGTAATTCCTTAATGACTCGTATATCCGCTCCCTTATCAAGCAGGTGCGTGGCAAAGCTGTGGCGCAGCACATGAGGACTCTTCTGAGTTACTTCACTGGCTTTCATCAGGTAATCTTTTACCAGGCGCTGTACCGCGCGTCCGTATATGCGTTGTCCGCCCGAAGCCAGGAACAGCGCTTTTTTCGCATCGGGGTCAGTTCTGGGCCCGAAAAGTGTGGTCCGGTTCTGAAGATGTCTCTTCAGCGTTTCCAGGGCACGCTTGCCGACGGGCACAATACGCTGCTTGGACCCTTTCCCTAATACCTTGATCTGATTCAACTCAATGTTGACATCATCGATGTTGAGCCCCACCATTTCACTCAGGCGAATGCCGGTACTGTAAAACAGTTCAAGTATGGCTCGGTCCTGGATGCTCCGGGGGTTATCGCCTTCTGCTTGCTCCATCATTCTGTTCAGATCTTCGGGTGTCGCGGTTACCGGTAGTGGTTTATCTTTTTTTGGTACTATGAGCAAGTGAGCAGGATTTTTCTCAATTAAACCTCGCTTGAATGCATATTTAAAAAAAGAACGAAGAGCAGCTACTTTTCGGGCGATGGAGCTCTTTGCATAATCTTCTTCAGAGAGCTCTCCAAGCCATAAACGGATAGTCAGCCGCTCAATACTATTGATATCCGGTTCGGAATCTTCTAAACCGAAATGCTCTGACAGAAATTCCAGAAATTGCTTCAGGTCATTTTCATAGGAAGTGATGGTATGCGGAGAAGCATTTCGCTCAATCCTGAGGTATTTGAGATATTTGTCAATAGCTGATTTCATTTGCTCTAATATGGATACTTCTTTAGAAAAAATAAAACCGGAATTGCATTAACTTTTAATTGAGTCAATTTACCGTGCGTCCCTTCCAGGAGCTCTTCTTTCCCGATAAATGATTTCTGATCAGCTCAATGCCCAACTTCTGAAACCAGAGCACTGCCAGGGGATGCGAAAAAGCGTAGGACGATTTCCAGTCAAACCATCTTGCCAGAATAAACCTGTGAACAAGGATAATGCCAATACAGAAAGCGGAGATCAGGGCGAGAGGGAAATCCCCGCTGAGAATTCCCGCAGGAAGGGTAACGAACGGCAATACAAAAACAATTAGGTGTAGCAGCCCCATCAGCAGAAAGCCTGGAATATTGTAGTTGAATCCGGCAAGAAAGTTTTTGCTAAAACCCTCTTTCAATTCCTTTCCCGAGGTGTACATGCGGCAGCTTATGGATGCCTCCCCGTGATACATCTTCATTTTCAACCCCTTCTCTTTGATTTTCTTTGCCAGTGCAACATCTTCAACTACTTCGGTTTTAACGGATGCGTGTCCGCCGATGATGTCATAAGCTGATCTTTTAAATGCCATGCATTGACCGCAGGCTGCTGCAAAGAGGGGACGGACTAACGGCTTAAGCATATCCGGTACCCATGAGGGAACCTTGTACACATAGCGCGCCGGCAGCAGGCTAAGCAGGGCGTAATATACAAGAGGGATAACAGTTCTTTCCCAGAAGGTACCCAGCTGCTGCTTCGGCCATATGGTCAGGAAGTCAACCACATCGTGACCCATGGTTCGTACGATTTTTGGCACCATGTTTTTATCCAGCCAGGTATCGGCGTCAATAAAGATCAGGATCTTGCCCTCAGCTTCCTCGGAAAGCTGTTGGCAGGCCCACGGTTTCCCGAGCCAGTTTTCGGGCTTTGGCTCGCCCTCGATTACTTTCAGGGTATGGGGACGTGAGCTCTTAAGCTCCTTTAGAATATGAGGAGTACGGTCGGTTGATTCATCATCCAAAACAATGACTTCAAAATTGGGATAGTTCTGCGTCAGCGCAGATTCCAGGCATTTCTGTATTACATTCTCTTCGTTTCGGGCAGGTATGCAAATGCTTACGGTGGGAGACTGCTCGTCAAAGATATTATTTTTGGCCGGAAGCAGGGGACCGAAATCCCTGCGATTCAGAAAAAATACGACGGAGGTAAAAACCAGGTAGCCGGCCGCTATATAGAGTAAGTAGATCATTATCTAAAAGTAGGGTGAACCGTGCAATTTTTAAAAGGGTTTCACATATATTTAAAAAATCAAAAATTGATTTGTAGCTAATCCGCTCAAGTATTTTATTAGCACACCTATGCAAATAATTTCGGATGCTCATAAAGACAGCGCGACTCCATCAAAACCGCCCGGCGGGTATGAATGGTGGTATTTTGATGCTATTGACGAGTCAACCGGCTACTCACTGGTAGTCATTTTCTACCAGGGAAACCCTTTTTCAAACCGTTATATCCGCCAGCTAGAGAACAATGATGACAGTCAGGCCGGAAAGCCTTCCAATTTTCCGGCCATCAGCATCTCACTTTATAAAGGCCGTGAACCGGTTTATTACGGTTTTACCGAATATTCATCCGGGGAATCGGATTTCAAAACCGACAAGCCATCGGCCAAGATAGGGGAGAACAGCCTTGAGGCTGACTTTTCGGGGCCGGGGATGCGTTACTCCCTGAAGCTCAACGAGGAACTGCCTTCCGGCGATAAAATTATTGCGGAATTGGATTTCAGCAGCGGCGAAAAGTCACTTGACGGCCTTCATGAGAAGCCAAGCGGCAGCCAACAGGGGCATACCTGGAACCTGGTGATGCCCAGAGCAAAGGTCGAGGGATCGCTAAGTGTGTACCGGGATTCGGAATTAACCCATACGGCACGTATAGACGGGCTGGGTTATCATGACCATAACACGGGTTTGGAGCCTATGAAGGATGATTTCAGGGATTGGTATTGGGGCAGATACCATTTTGAATCGGCCACCCTGGTTTATTATGTCATGAACAGACAAGACACCCGCCAGTATAGGGGCTGGCTGATTGGGGATAAAAATGGTGAAGTATTGCAACGATACGAGGATATAGAACTGAAGGATAAGGGATTGTCCATATTCGGCCTCCATCTTGCCCGCAAGCTGGTGCTTAAAAATGATGCTTCCAGTGCAGTGATTCAGCAGTCCTATTCATTGGATAACGGGCCTTTTTATCGTCGATTTATGAGTGAAGCTTTTTTATCCCTGGGTGATCAGATCGAAAAAAGTACCGGCTTTTCAGAGTATATCTATCCCTCCAGAATCTATTGGAGATTCTTGTGGCCGCTTGTGGATATGAGAATTCGGTACAAGCGGGAAAAGCCGCACTGGGTACAGAAGTCGGGCAGGCTGTACCGGTGGACCTGGTGAGGGGGGATATGAAATCTGAGAAATTCAGGGATTGAGTGAAAGATGCCTACTAGGGCGTGCCTTCTTTATAAGAAAGGTTCATAAAGCGAGTCGTCGAAGCCGGCGGTTGCTCTTAGCTCATCTAAAATATGATTTAACTCATTCTCATAAGCCATTGTTATTTCGTTATTTGATAGGTTTATATCAGGATTTACAGACTCGCCTATTTGCAGGTGCAGTTCCGGTTTATCGTGTCTAATAGTATGCATATAGATGCCGATAGGGACGAAGTCCGCTTCCGGTATTTTTGACTGAAGCCAGGCTAGGCCTCCTTCAAATTCCATTGGGCTTCCGGCCGGGGTGATTTTTCCTTCAGGATAGATAAACAAGCTGGCGCTATCCCGTTTCATCGACTGAACGGCATAGCGAAGAGAGGTGATCGCTATCCTGGGGTCATCACGGTCGATAGAGAAGGCTCCGATTTTTCTGAAGAAAGGATACTGGCGCATTTGCTTA
>DATFJD010000520.1:0-10401 GCA_035269475.1 Halalkalibaculum sp. | reverse complement strand
ATCTCGCCTTTGAGGTTACGCAGCTCGAAATCTCCCCCGCCCCAGTTTACCTCTTCTATCATTACCCGTACCTTGTTAGGCACCATCAGCCGATAATCTCCATTATCTCGGGAGGCCGTGATAATTTTCAGAGTGCCGTTTTCTTCTTCTACCGACAGGCCTATACCGGTATTGTCTTCCGCCGAATTATAGAGTGCTTTCAGTCCTTTGGCTCTTTCAGGCGGTGAACTGTAATCCAGGTTGCGAATCATCACCTCGTCACTGTCATGGCCTTCTATAACCACATTGCTGCGGGATAGGATAAATTCGATAGACTTTTCCGCTGAGTTGCCAAGGGTGTATGTATATTCCTGGGCATGGGCTTTAGAATGGAGGAACAATCCGCATAAAAGAAGCCAGGTTCCAAGTGTAAGTAGTTTTTTCATAGTATGTATCTTGTTGGTTTATTGTTTAATCTCTTCCGGAAGAACCCGCCGGGCCGCATGATGCAAACCGACGGGTCTTATTATGATTCTTAAAAAGGTTTCATGTTTTGAGCTCGGCTATGCCCGTCTCCAGCCTGTTTTTGACTACTTCCCTGGTATCGGAATCCATCAGCAACTTTTGCATTTCATTGAGGGCGGAAGTCTCCTTGATCTCAACCAGCATATTTATCAGCGTGATTTGCATGAGCGGGTCCCGCTGCCTGCTCAGAGAGGCAGCCAAGGCCTTTCTTATTTTAGACTCGTCCCGGAATCGGAACAGGGCTTCGGCAGCCGCTTCGCGGACGTTCACATTCGCGTCGTTGTTCAAGGTGTAGATAAGGATATCGGTAATCTCGTTATCGAGTCCCGGGCTGTTTTCAGGAACACGTCCGGTTAGCTTTACAGCGGTAATGCGTTCGCTTGCCGTAAGCTGGGTTCCCGATCCATATACCAGCGCCCTTTTCATTTGCTGTACTTCCTCCTGCAAAGCGGCAACCCGGCTGGTGGGAATATTATCCTGTTGGCTGACCAAAAGGCCAGCTGAAAACCCGGTAAGCAGAAGGATAATGCCGGCGGCTATGCGGAGTGTCCACCGAAGGCGAGCACCCTGTTTTTGGACCGGTGCTGCCCCGGGAGCATCTGTGCCGGTTTCAATCTTCGCAAAAGGGTCAAAATCATTTTCCGGCTTAATTGCGCTAAAATCCTCAGCATAAAGAATCTGTTCCCGGTATGTTTTCAGGTGTTCGGGCACGTTTTCATCCCGGAAGTATTCTCTAAGCCGATGCTCTTCCTCCAGGGAGGTTTCCCCTTCAAAATATTTATCCAGGAGTTTTTCAATTTTTTCTGTGTTCATAATTCTGTCGTTTTAGATATTGCTCTCGCACATTCTTTCGGGCCCGCGATAAATTGACCCTGATATTATTTCTTTCAAGCCCGGTAAGCTCTTCGATCTCGTCATAACTGTAGAGTTCAACATCCCTCAGGTGCATAACCAAACGCTGCTGTTCGGGCAGTGTCTTAATCAGGCTGTGAATGATGGTGCTGCTTTCGCTCAGCTCTATGCCGGCTGCAGGATCCCGGAATTCTGATCTAAGTTTCACCGGTTCAAACTCACTTTCATCCTGCTTCCTGTATTTGTAAGACCTTAGTTTGTCCAGGCACAGGTTCTTGGTCATCGTAACGGCAAGTGCCTCAACGCTTCTGTATGTGCCCAGCTTGTCACGCATCTGCCAAAGCTTATAAAAGGCATCCTGCAGCGTATCCTCGGCTTCCTGCCGGTCACCGAGCAGGGATATTGCAAGCCGGTAAAGCTTGTCCCGTGAAGGCATTACCAATGTTTTAAATTCTGTTTTTGTCATTGCTGTAGTTTAGACGAGCAAACAAATGATTCATTACAGCAGGGTATACTATTTTTTCTGAGAAAGGTTGGAAAGATATCTGGCCAGCGGGAATGAGCTGGTTTTTACCCCCTAAGCAGAGTTACATTAGCTCGGCAATTGGCTCCCCCCTAGCCTCGTCAATCGCTCCGCGGTTGACGCCACTGCGGACGCTCCGCGTGCATTCAGAGCCCTTTACGGTAAGTCTATGTACAACTTCTAAGTCCATTCACATATGAGTTAATGGACTTAATGAGAAATGACATCAATAAAGGTACCGGGTGTCAATGCGGCCATCAGTTTAAGGCAAAGACAAGCACGGAACATATGGATCTTATTCTTTCTGCGAGACTGCAAGTTTCTCAGAGCGGGGAAGAGTTTAATTTGGCTAAATTACTACTGTCGTCCCAGTGCAGTCGGGGATCTTATAACACTTAATCTCCCAAAATCCTGTCTATTAGCCTGCCAAACCGTTCACGGCTGAAATCGAATTCAGGCTCCAGGTGTTTAAAACCGGTGACTCGGGTCGAGTCATCATTAAATCTCAGGCTGTAGCTCCACACCATTGGTGCCGGTTGAGAACTAAGCCATAAATCGGACCGGCCGAAACGCAGGTCATGCATTCTAAACTCACCCCCACTTTTTTCAGCACTATAGTATCCATGCGAAAACCACAATATACGCTCCACCGGCAGCTGGCCTTTATACGGCTCTATCAGTTCTTCATTTATATCCAGTTGTTGAAACTCTATGCTTTGGTCCTCATCAAAAACGGAATACAGTCCCGCATATATCGAATTGCCGGATTTCGCATAGCCTACCCAAAGAAATCCGGTCAATGGCATGGGCGTGGTCATATAGCGGTCGACCGAAATCTGCTGTTTTTCAAAGTTCCGCTCAAAAACGGTGTTCACATGACTCTTGATGGCAAAGCCCGAAAGCAGATAAGCCGCACTCAGCCCCAAACCGATATAGTTTGCCCATCTTCTGGCCGGCTTCTGCCTCATAAAGAGTGCTGTCATAATTCCAACCATAAGAGGGAGGGTATAGAAGGGATCGATGATGAAAATGGTATTGAAACTCAGGGAGTAATTGCTGAAGGGCTGCAGGACCTGCGTACCGTACCCGGTACAGGCGTCGATGAATATGTGCGTGAGAATGGTTAGAAAAACCATCAGGCTCCAGTCTCTCCATGAAGCCGATTTGTTTTGATACCGGCGATAAAGCAGCCACCCGAAAATGGGAGCTGCCACTACACTGAAGAAAAGCGAGTGGCTGATTCCCCGGTGAATAATAATTTCCTGTACGTCAGAAACAAATGGGTTTGCCAGCACATCAAGATCGGGAAGGACCCCGAAAGCAGCACCCCATGCAGCACCCTTATTTCCAATTTTCTTGCCCAGTACCGCCTCTCCGACTGCCGCACCTAAGGTAATTTGTGTTATGGTATCCAATTTTCGGTAAGTGTAATTGTATAATTGCCTTTTCTGTTGATGTATAGATCATCGAAAGCTGAATATGCACAAACCATTTTGTATAACCCAAGCATTCCGTAAAATAACGCCGGACTTACATTTACCTTATTTTCCACGATGAGAGTAAAGAAATCAAACGGTCAGGAAATCGGTTCAATTTTATCCATAAAATCCTGCTTGTAGTAACGCCCGATAGGAATAACCGAGTCTCCGATCTTGATTTGATTGCCGATAATCTTGTCAATGCGGGCTATATTGACGATATAAGATTTGTGTACCCGCGCAAAATTCTTATCGGGCAGCATATTCTGCCAGTGCTTAAGGGTTTGAAGAAGCATCAGGTTTTCACCGTCTCGTTTAATTTTCACGTAATCCTTGTCGGACTCAATGTACTTGATGTCATCGAAATCCACCCGGTGAAGGGTTTTGTCTACCTTGACAAAGGCATAGCGGTGCTCATATTCCCGTTTAGAATCCGTTGTACCCGATGCCTGAATCCCGGGTTCTGTTTTCAGCTTGGATAGGGACTGAATAAAACGCTCAAAAGAAAAGGGCTTGAGCAGATAATCTACTACATCGAGCTCAAAACCTTCATGCGCGTAATCGGGATAGGCTGTAGTAATAATGACTTTGGGTGGATTTTTCAGCGACCTGAGAAAGTTCAGCCCTGATATTTTGGGTAGGTTGATATCTAAAAACAGCAGGTCAATATCCTGAGACTGAATGCTTTCAAGTGCATCCATAGCACTTTTAAAGGTACCGCAAAGCTCCAAATAGGGTACGTCGGCAATGTAATTTTTCAGTACCCGCTGGGCGGGAAGCTCATCCTCAATGATCAAGCATTTCAGGTTCATTTACACTAAGGTCTAATGACAATTCAACGACAAAGAAATTATTCTTCTTGGATATCTGCAGGTCGTGCTTATCCCGGTAAATTAATTGTAACCGTTTCTGCACGTTTTGTAAACCGATTCCGGTTTCCCGTCCGTTTTTATTAGCCAGGGAAGGGCCGCCATCCTCAGAATAGGTATTGCGCGAGACAAAGTTAAGCACCCCGTCGCTGATATCCAGCTTTATATCTATTACTATATTATCTACTTCGGTCTGCATGCTGTGCTTAAAGCTGTTCTCTACAAAAGCAACCAATAGTAGAGGGGCGATGCAGTAGCTATCCGGATTACCGGTTACCGTCATGGAAACATCTCCCCTGCCTTCCAGGCGAAGTTTCTGCAGTTCTATAAAATCTTCCAGGTATCGAATCTCCTTTTCAAGCCTCACAAACTGGTTCTCCTCTTCATTGAGCATATACCGCATGATTTCGGATAGTTTAAGGAGCATTTCGGGTACTTTATCCGACTTTTCAAGAGCGTAAGAGTAAATATTATTCAGGTTGTTGAACAGTACATGCGGGTTAACCTGCGATTTCAGGAATTTAAGCTCGCTGGCTATTTTCTCCTTTTCAAGTTCATTCATCTGCTGCTGTTTTCTCTGGTAGTCCCAGATCAGCTTGAAGGTGCTGAACAAAATTAACACAAAACCGATTTTAGAAGCTGACCATTGCAAGCCTGTCAGGGTAAGCTGTGCTCCGCGCGTATCCGGGAAAAAGAGATATTCAAGTAAGGACTCTTCAAATAGTGCCCCGGCTGCAATCATTAAAAGCAGTAACAAAGCAAATAAACCATATCGGCTTTTGTGCAAAAACCGTGGGATCAACAGATAGTTATTTAACAATGCGAGTAGTAAATAACTGGCTTTTATGGCCAGTTCGGAAGGCGCAAGACTGTAGGCATATCGTTCGGGAACAACCAGATAGGGAATAATCAGGTAAATTACCCATAGCAAAAGCGTTAGCTGCAGCTCAAGAGAGAATACTCCTTTACGGTTATTTTTTGTGTCCATCAGCTATAAATATTCATTTTGAAGCATAAATAACCTGTGAGAGTTCTGGTTTACAAGTTTTAACGACAAGTTGCTTCTTTCGCTCTATCAACGGGCCGTTTATAAAGACAAACGGTAGGTCACCTCTTAGCTGTAGTTTGTCGTTGATGCTTCCCCTTATGCCGATAATATTTTGTTTCATACCCTTGCGTTCATAATTATCCGGACATTCAGAGCAAATGAAATATAAATTTTTACAATTGCAAAGAACGAATTAAGGCCATGTTGGATTTTAATGTTCCGTTTAAGCAATCAATTAATACCTTTTTTAAACCCGAAACGATGCCCAAAAAAATATACTCATTCATAAATCAGACTAAAAGCTTGCTTGTTGCAGCAGCTGTATTAATTGGATTATCTGCTTGCAGCAACGAAAATGGCAGTCAGGGAGAAGGCAATTCGGCAACTTCTTTTGAAAACATTCCTGCTGTAGAAGCGGTCCAGGCCCGATACGGATCCTTACCCCTTTCAGAACGTTTAAGCGGAACTGTTATAGCCAAAAATCAGGTGCAGCTTTATTCTGAAATCAGCGGCAGAATATCTGAGGTATTGGTACAAAGCGGTGACAAGGTACCAAAAGGTGCCCCATTAGTTCGCATTGAAGACAACCAGTATCGTGAGCAAGTGCAGCAGGCCGAAGCCGGGCTTAATATCAGCAAAGCACAATTGAAACAGGCTCAGTCACGGCTTAATGAATTGCAGGCCCAGTACAAGCGGACCAAAGCACTTTCTGAGAAGCAACTCTCCAGCGATCTTGAGATGGAACGGCTCGAAGCCCAAATGGAATCTGCCAGAGCTGACGTAGAACTTGCCGAAGCGCAGGTACAGCAGGCCGAGTCAACGCTTCAGGAACAAAAAGATCTTTTATCCAAAACCGTGGTTCGGGCACCTATCAGCGGAACTGTGGGACAGCGCAATGCCGAGATTGGCATGCAGGTCAGCAGCAGCACACAATTATTTATAATAGGTGACCTGGATGAATTGCGCATCGAGGTTGTTCTTACCGAAAACATGCTTAATAACATTGAAGTCGGACAGACCGCTCGCATATATGCTTCAGGAAGCAGTAATACAGACAATGATTCACCTTCTGTACTTACGGCACAGCTTTCTAGAATTTCTCCGTTCCTCAACAATGTTACTCGCAGTACCGAAGCCGAAATTGATGTAAAAAATCAAAATAACCTGCTGCGTCCGGGAATGTTCGTAGCAGTCGACATCCTTTACGGAGAAAGTTCTCAAGCAACTCTTATCCCTACCAGTGCGCTTTATACAGATCCCAATACGGGTTCAGAAGGCATTTATGTGGCTACCTCTCTGGGCAGCGAGGTAGAGGTTATTGAAGATACCTCAAGCTCAGATGGGCCATCTGCACTAACTCAACCTATTGACGTTCAATTTCAACCTGTAAATGTAATTGCCGAAGGCAGAATGGAGCTTGGAGTATCAGGTGTAGAGCCGGGTAGCTGGATAGTTACAGTCGGCCAGAACCTTCTTTCGCAGGGCCGAACGCAAGCCAGGGTGCGTACCAGCTCCTGGGATAGAATTCTGACGCTGCAGGGACTTCAGCGCCAGGATCTTCTGCAAGATATCTTGAACGAACAAAAGTCTACAAAACAAACAATGTAATTTTTTTGATATGTCTCTAACAAGTACATCCATAAAACGACCGATCGCAACGACAATGGTATTTCTTATTATCATTGTCTTGGGTGTGATGTCATTTCGATACCTGCCGGTTGACCTTTTGCCGCCTATCGAATACCCGCAGCTTTCGGTTTCTACCGACTACCCCAATGTAGGGCCGGAAGAAATTGAAAAAATTATCACTCAGAGAGTAGAAAATGCCATCGCCGGTATTCCGGGCGTAGAACGGGTTCGCTCGAGTTCTGAAGAAGGAGAAAGCCGGGTTACACTGGAGTTTGCCCAGGGATCAGACCTGGATGTCGCTGCCAATGAAGTGCGAGCGGCTCTTGACAGGCTGCGGGATGAATTGCCGCCGGAAGCAGAACCGCCGCAGATAAGAAAATTTGACCCTAACAACTTCCCGGTTGTCATAGTGGGGGCCAACTCAGATATGGACCTCCAGGTATTGACCCAGGTGCTGGAGCGGGAAGTGACCAAGCGATTTGAACAGATATCAGGTGTCGGTTCCATAGATATCTGGGGCGGGGTATACAAAGAGGTTAAAGTAGAACTCAAACGCGACCGCCTGATTGCAAGCGGACTCTCTTCTGTACAGGTTCAGCAGGCTATTGCCAGTGAAAACGTCAATCTTCCCGGTGGAAATGTTAACTCAGGCGTACAGCAGCTCTACGTGCGCACATTGGGTGAATATCAGTCACTGAATCAAATTTCAAATACTATTATCACCGTCGTCGACGGGAAACCCATCCGTGTAAAAGATGTAGCCGAAGTAAAGTGGGGATATGAAGATCTTAACAGGCTTGTTACCATTGATGACAAACCGATGGTTCGGTTTGGAATACGCAAGCAGTCGGGAGCCAATACAGTTGCCGTTGCGGAAGGCATCCGTGATGAGATTGATAGAATTAATACGGAAAGATCGGATATGGAACTGTTCGTAACCACCGATCAGAGTGAGTTTATTCAAAGCTCTATTGACAACGTGCAAAGCTCGGCTGTATGGGGTTCACTGCTTGCCGTGTTTATCCTTTACCTTTTTCTTAGAAACGGATCGTCAACAGCAATCATCGCTGTATCTATTCCCATATCCATCATCGCCACGTTTGCCCTGCTCTATTTCAACGGTTTGACGCTTAACCAGATGAGTTTTGGCGGACTTGCCCTGGGGGTCGGACTCATTGTAGATAATGCCATTGTTGTACTTGAGAATATTGTAAGGCTAAGGGAAGAAAAAGGTAAGGACCTTGACGAAAGCGCCCTTGTCGGTACGCGGGAAGTTGGAGGTGCAATCGTGGCCTCTACACTTACTACCTCTGTGATCTTTCTGCCGGTAGTATTTATGCAGACCATCACAGGCATCATATTTCAGCAGCTGGCCCTGGTTGTCGTCTTCGCCCTGTTGTGTTCGCTTTTTGTGGCCTTAACTTTGGTACCGATGTTATGCAGCAAATTTCTTACTGTAAAACCCAATAAATCGAACGGCAGCAAGAAGAAGGGATGGTTCCAGCGTTATTTTCGAATGCTTGAGCATAAATATTCCAAGCTCATTGAGAAGACACTTGATCGCAAGCCCCTGGTATTTGGAATCACAGGTGCATTGGTGATCGGCAGCTTCCTGGTAGTTCCCTATATACCGATGGAATTAGCTCCTCAGTCGGATGCTGATGAAATCGATGTTGATTTTGAAATGGCAGAAGGCACCAACATTGCCGTACAAAACCAGTACCTCAAGGAACTGGAAAAAGTTGTACGTGCCTCTCTGCCGATGGAGGATGTTGAGCACTTGACAACGGATGTGAGAGACGGTAGAGCAGAAGTTGAAATAGCTATGGTTGAGGCATCAGAGCGTAGTATCAGTACCTCTGAACTCGCCGACCAAATAAGGGAAAAGGTACAGGGAATTATTCCCGGCGGGGATATCCGCGTAGACGCGCAGTCCGGACTATGGATTCTGCGCAGAATCTTCGGGTCCGGTGGCGGTGAAGATGTGGAAGTTCAGCTGCGTGGCTATAATCTTGAACAGGCTGAACAGATCTCCCAACAAATAAAGCTTCGCATCGAAGAAATACCTGAAATTAACGGTGTCCGTATCGATAGGCGAGAGGGCCGTCCGGAACAAAATATCCGCTTTGATCGTGAAAAAATTGCCGACCTGGGATTAACCGTACGTGAAGTGGCACAAGTCATTCAAACCAATGTTGGAGGCAGCCGTGCAGGTACCTTCAGAGTGGGCGGAGATGAGTTTCCTATCAATGTCAGGCTGCAGCCAAAAGACCGGCTGAGCACTACTGACCTGGAAAATATATCTATTCGTACACCCGAGGGACAGGTGCTACCTGTTTCTTCCGTAGTCACCAAAAAAATGGGCCGCGGGCCTACCGATATCAATAGGGTGAATAGCCAGCGTGTATCCTATATCTCTGCCACCCTCGAAAGCGGAGTGCCCCTGGGAGTGGCAGTTGAAAAAATTCAGGCAAAACTTGCCAATATGCAGCTTCCCGATGGTTTCTCTATAGTATATGGAGGCGAATATGAGGAACAGCAAAAAGCCGCAGCCGATTTTCAGCTATCGATTCTTATGGCGCTCATACTTATATACATGGTGATGGCAGGGCAGTTTGAGCGATTTTTTGATCCATTGATCGTTATGTTCTCAGTACCCCTTGCAGTGATCGGTGTGGTTCCAACACTGCTGCTAACCGGTACCACCATCAACATGCAAAGCCTGATGGGCATTATCATGCTGATCGGTATAGTGGTAAATAACGCCATAGTATTGATCGACTACATCAACCTGATGCGGAGAGAGCGAGGCATGAGCGTTTACCGTGCGGTCATTGAGTCGGGCAAACTAAGGCTAAGGCCGATACTTATGACGACCCTCACCACGGTTCTCGGCTTGTTACCCCTGTCATTCGGCATAGGTGCCGGTGCCGAACTGCAGGCCTCTCTGGCGAGAGTAGTGATTGGTGGGCTCATTGCCTCTACCATGGTTACCCTGATTTTTATCCCGGTAGTTTACGTATCCATGGAAAGCATCCTGGTTAAAGCAAAAGCCAGGTGGTATGCCCTAAGAGGCCAGAAACAATTTGATACGGCAAAAGCCCAGGTTTAACACAGGCTTAATCGATTTTTACTAGAAATTTATCTGAGTTTTATTATTCTTGCACTGGAATAATAAAACTCAGACCCCATTCATTTATGTCGATTAGCAGGAAACATTTCCTTAAACAGGCCGGCGCAATGGCCTTGGGCTTTTCAGGCCTCCACCTTTTCAGCAGCTGCGGCAGCCCGCCTTCCAATCAGGCGGAAACTGTTTCTCAAGCCTTCGGATATCTGATCAAAGACCCCGAAGGCCTCTTTGATTTGCCGGAGGGTTTTTCATACAAAATCATCTCCCGTTTTAAGGATGTTATGGATGACGGCTTCTATGTACCGCATCGGCCCGACGGCATGGCAACCTTCCCCGGTCCTGACGGGCTAACAATACTGATCAGGAAC
>DATFJD010000519.1:0-3307 GCA_035269475.1 Halalkalibaculum sp. | reverse complement strand
GATGAAATTGAAGACGACATTCAGATCTATTCCAACGCCAGCTGTACCACGAACTGCCTCGCACCTATGGCCAAGGTACTGGATGATTCTTTTGGCCTCGAGAAAGGATTTATTACTACCATTCACGCTTATACCAGCAGCCAGCAAATAGTGGACGGTCCTCATAAAGATCTTCGCAGGGCCCGTGCAGCCGCCTATAATATTGTTCCTACCACTACCGGCGCGGCAAAAGCAGTCGGACTGGTTCTGCCTCATCTTGACGGCAAACTGGACGGAAGCGCGGTTCGCGTTCCGGTTCCCGACGGTTCTCTGACGGATTTCACCGCACTGGTTAATAAGAATGTAACGGACCAGGAGGTACATGATGCCTTTAAAGAAGCTGCCCAAGGTTCTATGAAGGGCGTGCTTGAATACTCTGAAGACGAGCTGGTATCTACGGATATCCTGGGCAATCCGCACTCGTGCATTTACGATAGCGGATTTACCAAGACCGACGGAAAACTGGTCAAGCTGCTAGGCTGGTACGATAATGAGGCAGGTTACTCAGCTCGTACGGCCGATTTGATTACCCGTATCGTATAGGAGTCTTGGCAAATAGTTTACCACTAAGCCACTTAGTGCACTGATTTTATTAGGTGTTCTTCGTGTCTTAGTGGTAATAAAAGATGGATATTATGATTGACTGGAAACAAGTAAAAGAATATGCCTCAAATGGCAATCCGGAGCCGCCCAGGCGGGTGGAGAAATCGGATGAAGAGTGGAAGGAAAATCTTACCGACGAGCAGTTTTATGTGACCCGCAAACACGGCACTGAGCGTGCGGGAACCGGGGAGTATTGCGAAGCGCATCAGCCGGGCCTGTACGCATGCATTTGCTGCGGGACGGAATTGTTTGATTCTACCGATAAGTTTGAGTCCGGTTCCGGCTGGCCGAGTTTTGCGGAGCCGGAAAAGGATAATGTCATTAAATACGTGGAAGACCGCAGTCACGGCATGCACCGCATTGAGGTGCTCTGTAATGTGTGCGATGCACATCTCGGACACGTTTTCCCCGACGGACCGGAGCCCACCGGCCTTCGCTATTGCGTGAATTCGGCATCGCTTCAACTGGTGGAAGAGAAGTCTGAGGCAGGGTCTTGAGATAGGTGCCACACACTTCTTTAATAAGGGCCGGCTCCCCGCTTTTAGTTTTGAGAGAGCTTTGCTCCCGTACATTCTGCTCGTTCGTCGGGAGTATAACTCCCTCAGAGCCTCGAGGAGCAGTCTGAAGTGTAAACCTCGATGATGAGGCTTAGGCTGCAAGCCGGTATTTTGTAGATCGGGCAGTTTGCCCATTCGGCAAAGTATGCCTGATTGCTTCCCGGACCGGTGGTGTGACTTCATAAGTATGGTGCAAGCAGCGGGATAGTGGCATCCGCTTCGGATGAAGAGAGGGGTGCCGAGGGAGCGGAGCTGGTTATAGAGCGGAGCTTCGGATATAGGGCATGTATGGCATTAGAACACCAACATTATTTCCGCGCAAATCTGCTAAATCCGCGTAATCCGTGTTCGATTAATACTGCGGCACGCTTTCGTCGATCTCCTCCGACCATGCCAGGATACCGCCTTTCAGATTATAGAGATTGTCAAAATCAAACTTCTCCTGCAACTCCTTAATGGCATCCGCGCTTCGCTTGCCGCTGCGGCAGTGAACCACCACTTTTTTATCCCTGCTGATTCTATCCGCGTTATCGGCAATGGATTTTAAAGGAATCAGCTCGCCGCCGATCTGGGCAATTTCATATTCATAGGGCTCGCGCACGTCAATCAGCTGTACCGGTTCGCCGCGCTCGACCCACTGCTTATATTCCTCAACGGAAACTTCCGGGACCTCCTGTTCCTTATCCTGCCCTTCTGACTGCCCGTTGGAACCGACACCGCAAAAGGCTTCATAGTCAATCAACTCGGTAATTTCAGGGTTCTCTCCCGTCAGCGGATTATCAGGGTCTTTAGTTACCTTCACCGTTCGGGTGGAGAAGTCCAATGCGTCAAAGAGGAACAGTTTACCTGCAAGAACATCTCCAACGCCGGTAATTATTTTAATCACCTCACTGGCCTGCAGGCAGCCGATGATACCGGGAAGCACGCCCAATACACCCGCCTCCGCACAGCTGGGCACCAGTCCGGGAGGGGGCGGCTCGGCAAACATGTCCCGGTAGTTCGGGCCGCGGCTGCCCTCTTCATCCGTATAGTTGAACACCGAAACCTGTCCCTCGAACTGGAAAATGGAGCCATATACATTGGGCTTGTCCAGCATCACGCAGGCATCATTTACCAGGTACCGGGTGGGGAAATTGTCGGTGCCGTCGGCAACCACATCGTAATCCCTGATAATATCCAGGGCATTCTCGCTGGTCAGCCTGACCTCATGAATATTAATGTCAATATGTGGGTTGATCTGCTGCAGCCGCTCTTTGGCAACTTCAACTTTTGGACGGCCTACGTCGGCGGATCCGAATAACACTTGACGATGCAGGTTGCTGGCCTCGACTTTGTCAAAATCTACAATGCCGATAGTACCTACGCCTGCGGCGGCAAGATACTGAAGCAGCGGGGCTCCCAAACCGCCGGTGCCGACAGCCAGCACTTTGGCAGCCTTCAGTTTTTTCTGCCCCTCCATACCAATCTCGGGAATGGAAAGGTGGCGGCTGTAATGTCCGAGTTCCTCAGTAGTAAATTCTATGTTGTTCCAGTCAGTCATAATTTCAAATCAAATTTGTCTTATAGTTCAATTCTCATATCGTACTCACCCTGCCCCTGTATCCCAAGCAGAGCTTGGGATACAGGGGCAGCTCTGCTTCGGATACAGGGGAGCAGGGCTTGGGATACAGTGCATTCAGCATTCAGCATTCAGCATTTAAAACTGAAAAAATCGATCTAAATTGAATATCGAACCGCAGAACAAGGAATAAGGAATACCGAAGTAAGGAATTCCATTCAATATTCTTAATTCCTTGTTCTATATTTATTATTCAACATCCTCCCGCAATGGCCGGTACAATGCTCACTTCAGTATCCTCTTCAAGACTGACATCATTGTTGGCGTCAGGATTTATCTCATCTTCGCCGATATAGATCTTGATATAGGAGCGAAGGTTTTCCTCCTCGTCCAGCAGGTTCTGCTTCACTTCCGGGTAGGTTTCAACAAATTGCCGTATGGCCCCGGAAAGGTTACTCTTATCAGTTTCAAAAGTGCGGTTTTGTTCGGTGTACTTTCTCAGCGGTGTCGGTATTATGATCTTTGCCATAGTTGTTATTAAGTTTTTAGT